>JASEFU010000010.1:0-50205 GCA_030018455.1 Dehalococcoidia bacterium | reverse complement strand
TACCACGCGCGCTTCTACTTCAACCCCAACGGCGCGCTCACCGGCAACAACCAGCAACAGACCATATTCGCCGGCTTCAACGCCGCCGGAACCAATATCTTCAGCGTCGAGTACAGACGCCAGAACGCGCGCGGCGGCACCTACCAGGTGCGCGCAACGGTCGCCCGCGCCGGCGGCACATCCACCACAAGCTGGTTCACTATCGCCAACAACACCCCCCACTCCATCGAAATCGCCTGGCAGTCGGGCGCGAGCGTGCCGTTCCGCTTCTACGTCGACGGCTCATTCCGCCAGTCACTCAACAACCTGAACACGAGCGCCTACCTGCTCGATTTCGTCCGGCTCGGCCCGCAGGCAGGGCTGACGGCGTCGGCCTCGGGGACGCAGTACTTCGACGCCTTCGTATCGACCCGCAACACTTACATCGGGCCGTAAGCGACGACAACAGCAACGCATGAGGGGGCCGGGACCCGCCTCCTGGCCCCCTCCCGAACAAACGAGGTCTGGGTGAGAGAGATAACGGAAGACAGCACACAGGGGAGGGATGCGTCAGTCAGGAGGGGAACGCCGCACGGCCCGTTGATCTTCATCGTCGCGCTGGCGCTTGCGCTGGGCGTGGCGTGCGGCTCGGGCGAGGCCGGCAAGGAGCAGCCGGAGCCTTCGGGCGCGGCCGCGCTCGAGGAGGAATACGGCATCCGCATCACCCTCGTCGCCGTCACCGCCGGCGGAGGGCTCGTAGACCTGCGCTACCAGGTGACGGACGCGGCGAAGGCGGCGCAGGTGCTCGGCCCGGGCGCGGAAGCGCCCACACTGATCGCCGAGGAGAGCGGGAAAACGCTCCCCTCCCAGCAGGCTCCGGAGGAAACGCGTCCGGAGACGGGCCAGACCTACTTCATCCTCTACCCCAACGTTGAGAACTCGGTGAAGCCGGGGTCCGCCGTCACCGTCGTCATCGGCGACGTGCGGCTCGAGCACCTGATCGCGAAGTGAAGTCACAAAAGGGAACTCCCATGAAAAAGCGGATCCTGTTGGCGGCAGCTACAATGGCGCCGCTGCTCGTCTTCCTGATGGCGCTCGCCGGGCGGGCGAGCCTCACGGCGGCGCAGACCGGCGACGATGCCCACCCGCAGGCGACGGCCCGCGTCGCGCCGGCAGTGGAGTCGGCGCTGCGCGCGCTGCCGCCCGATGGGATGATATCGGTGATCGTAACGCTTCGTGAGCAGGCCGACCTCGACCAAGTGAAAAGCGCGAACCGGCCGGCCCGTCTTCGAGAGGTCGAGCGGAGGCTGAAGGACAAGGCGGCGGCGACTCAACGCGGGCTCAAGGGCCTCCTGCTGGCGCGGGCGCTGCAGGGGAAGGTGGCGCGGGCGACCGACTTCTGGGTGTTTAACGGGCTGGCGGTAACGGCCACGAAAGACGTCATCGAGGAGCTGGCCGCCCGCCCGGAGGTCGCAAGCATAACGCCGGACGAGATCGACGTCGTCCCCGCGTCGCCAGCGGCGGCGGGCGAGCCGGAGCCGAACGTAGCGCTGGTGAACGCGCCCGCTCTGTGGGCCCTCGGCTGGCGCGGACAGGGTATCGTCGTCGCCAATATGGATACGGGCGTCGACGTGAACCATCCCGACCTCATTTCGAAATGGCGCGGCGGGACGAATAGCTGGTACGACCCTTACGGCCAGCATCCGACAAGTCCGGCGGACCTCAGCGGGCACGGGACGTGGACGATGGGGGTGATGGTCGGCGGCGACGCCGGCGGGACGGCGATCGGCGTGGCGCCGGAGGCGACATGGGTCGCCGTCAAGATCTTTAACGACCAGGGCTCAGCGACCGCCACGGCGATCCATCAGGGGTTCCAGTGGCTGCTCGATCCCGACGGCAACCCCGGCACCGCGGACGCGCCCCACGTCGTCAACAACTCGTGGTCGTACGGCAGCCCCGGGTGCAGCCTTGAATTCCAGCTCGATTTACAGGCGCTGCTGGCCGCGGGCATCGTCCCCGTTTTCGCCGGCGGCAACTACGGGCCGAACGCATCGTCGAGCGTCAGTCCCGCCAACAACCCGGAGGCGTTCGCCGTCGGCGCTGTGGACGATAACCGCCTGCTGTACGCCTCCAGCAGCCGCGGCCCGTCCGCTTGCGGCGAACAAACGAGCATCTATCCCGAGGTTGTAGCGCCCGGAGTGAACATCAGGACGACCGACAGGTATGGCCTGTACTATGACGCGACCGGCACATCGGTGGCCGCTCCGCACGTCGCGGGGGCGCTCGCGCTGCTGCTCGATGCCTACCCCGGCCTGACCGCAGAGCAGCAGCGGCAGGCGCTTTTGAATGGAGCGGCCGACCTGGGCGACGCCGGCCCCGACAACATCTACGGGTACGGGCTGCCCGACGTCTACGCCTCATACAAGTGGCTATCGTCTCCGCCGGGGGCTACCCCCACGCCGGTACCGATTCCTTCCGTGATCCCCGACCCCACGGCGACTCCTCCTCCACCGACGGCGACCCCTGTCGTCGATCCCGTCTTCGCGGACGGCTTCGAGTCCGGCAACTTCAGCGCATGGACTTCAGCGGAGACGAACGGCGGCGATCTCAGCGTATCGGCGGAGGCGGCAATCTTTGGAACGAAGGGAATGCAGGCGGCGACCAGCGGCACGGCGGCGATGTACGTGACCGACGGTTCGCCCGCGGCCGAGACATCATACCACGCGCGCTTCTACTTCAACCCCAACGGCGCGCTCACCGGCAACAACCAGCAACAAACCATATTCGCCGGCTTCAACGCCGCCGGGACCAATATCTTCAGCGTTGAGTACAGACGCCAGAACGCGCGCGGCGGCACCTACCAGGTGCGCGCAACGGTCGCCCGCGCCGGCGGCACATCCACCACAAGCTGGTTCACTATCGCCAACAACACCCCCCACTCCATCGAAATCGCCTGGCAGTCGGGCGCGAGCGTGCCGTTCCGCTTCTACGTCGACGGCTCATTCCGCCAGTCACTCAACAACCTGAACACGAGCGCCTACCTGCTCGATTTCGTCCGGCTCGGCCCGCAGGCGGGGCTGACGGCGTCGGCCTCGGGGACGCAGTACTTCGACGCCTTCGTATCGACCCGCTTCACGCACATCGGCCCCTGAGGGCGCCTCTAAGCCGCCGGCAGCTCGACGGTGACGGAGGTGCCCTCTCCCTCGACGCTGTCGATTCGTATCGTCCCCCCATGCGCCTCGACGATCCACCTGGCGATGGCGAGGCCCAGCCCGGCGCCGCCTTTCTCGCGGGAGCGCGCCTTGTCGACGCGGTAGAAGCGGTCGAAGACCCGCGGCAGGGCGTGCTCGGGGATGCCCTGCCCCTTATCGGAGACGCGAAGCAGTAGCTTGCCGTCGCTTTGGTGGAGGGTGACGCCGACCGGCTCCCGCGCGTCGCCGTACTTGATCGCGTTATCGAGCAGGATAAACAGAAGCTCGCGCAGCCGCGACGCGTCGCCCCTCACCGTCAACGGCCCGTCCGCCGGCACGTCGAGCGGTATTCGCTCCGGCCCGCACAGCTTCCGCGCCTGCCGAACGACGTCCTCCGTTAGCTCCCGCATGTCCACGTCCGTCAACTCCAGCGGCGCCTGGCCGGCATCGGCGCGCGCCAGGCTCAACATCCGGCCGACGAGATTGCTCAGCCGGTCGGTCTCGCAGATTATGTCGTCGACCGATTCCATGTTCGCCTGCACGGTATCGTCCCGGTGGCGCTGAAGCAGTTCGGCGCTGGCGCGGATGAGGGCGAGGGGCGTGCGCAGCTCGTGAGAGGCATCTGCGACGAAGGTGTTCTGACGGTCCATGGCCGCCTGAATCGGGCGCAGGGCGCGGCCGGCGATGAAGAACCCTCCAATCAACGCCAGCACAAGGCCCGCGCCCCCGCCGGCGACGAGAACGAAGAGCAGGCCGCGCAAAAGCGTCTGCTCCGGCTCGATGCTCCGCCCGACTTCGAGGAAGAGGTTCTGTCCGCCGGGGCCGCGCACGGCTCTGACGTAGATGCGCAGGGTGTCTCCTTCCGACGACTCGACATCCACGAAGGTCGAACCCTGCGTCAGCGCGCGCTGCTCGGCTTCTGCGCCCGCCAGGTCTTGCGGCTGAACGGAAGTGGAGCTGACGACGACAGCCCTGTCCTCTCCGACCAGGGCATAGAAGTAGCCTGCCGCCGCCGAAGAGGGGCCGATGGGTATCTGGTGAAAGGGCTGACCCATCCGCGAAGCGTTGACGAGACGCGCCGCTAGCGGCGGGACCTCCCGCTCGAGCCGCGCCTTCAGATCGTCGTTCACGCGGTTGTACAGCGTGGCGCGGACACTCAGATAGACGGCGGTGCCCGTGAGCGCCAGGATGACGGCCAGCGCCCCGGCGAAGGCGAGCGTCAGCTTCCAGCGCGCCCTAGTGAACACGGTCTGCCTCCAGAGCGTAGCCGATTCCCCGCACCGTCCGGATCAGCTTGTCCGGCCGGCCGTGGTCGAGCTTCTGGCGAAGGTAGGAGATGTACACGTCGACCAGGTTGGACTCCACCGTGTAGTCGTACCCCCAGAGGTGGTCGAGGATCTGGGAGCGGGTCAGCACCCGGCCCTCGTTGCGCATGAGGTATTCGAGGAGGGCAAACTCCTTCGGGCTCAGCTCTATGTTGCGCCCGGCCCGTTGCGCCCGGCGCCTTCTCAGGTCGAGCGTCAGGTCGCCAACCTGGAGGAGCGACGGCTCGTGATCGCGCACCTTGCGCCGGCCGAGGGCGCGCAGCCGGGCCAGCAGCTCCTGAAACGCGAACGGCTTCGGAAGGTAGTCGTCGGCGCCGGCGTCAAGCCCCCTCACCTTGTCTTCGACGCTGTCGAGCGCGGTCAGGAGCAGGATCGGCGTGTCGATGCGGTTGTTCCGTATGGCGCGGCAGACCTCCAGGCCGTTCATCTGCGGCATCAGCACGTCGAGAACGATCACGTCGTGCGAGCCGTCGAGGGCGAGGGCCAGCCCCTCTTCGCCGTCGTGCGCGAGATCGACCGTGTGCCCCTCCTCTTCGAGAAGCCGGTAGATCGCCCGCGCCAGGCGGCGTTCGTCTTCGACGACAAGGATGTACATGCGCTCCTCCAGGCCGGCAGGCGACATGAATGATAAAGGGCAAAGATTAAAGATACATTAAAGAATTCTAACTATTTTCCAAGCTTACTTTAAGACCCGCCGGCTACCATGGCAGCATTGAAGCGGATGTAGTGAAAGGAGAAGGGGTGTGAAGAGACCTATCCTGGCGGTAGCGCTTATCGGGGCCGTACTAACGATAGCGACCGGCGCGGCCCTGGGAATCAGGGCCTGGAGCGGCGGCGGCTCGACGAGCGCCCTTGCCGCCTCGACGGGGCAGGACGATATCTTCTCCGCCGCCGTCGCCGGGCAGGAGACGGACGTCGACGAGGCGCCGTGGCTGGGCGCGCAGGTCAGGCTGACTTCCGACGGCCTTACCATCGCCGCCGTCATCGCCGATAGCCCGGCGGACAAGGCGGGGCTGCAGCGCGGCGACGTGATTACGGCGGTCGACGGCGCCGCGGTCGACGACATGAAAGCGCTGCTCGCCGCCATCAGGGACAAGAACGCCGGCGACACGCTCACGCTGTCGATCCTCAGGGAGGGCGCCGCCCAGGACGTTACTGTTACCCTAGAGGCAAGGCCCGAGCCGCTGCCTGAGGCTCACCCGTTCCTGCCGGAGCTGAACGATATCCCCAGGGACGAGCTTTACAGCCACATCCTCGGCGGCTCTTTCCAGCTCACCGATAAGGACGGCGAGAGCCACACCGTCAGCGTCGATCTGGGCACGGTGAGCGCGGTCGACGCCGGCGCCGCAAAGATTACGGTCGACCTGAACGCCGGCGGGTCCCAGACGTACACCATAGGCGACGACGTGCTGCTCCGCCCCAACGACCTCGGCGCGTTTGAGAGCGGAGACCGCGTGGCGGTCGTCTCCGTCGACGGCAACCTGCGCGCCGTGATCAAGGGCGGCGGCTGCGGCATGCTTCCGTTCTTTGGAGGCAGAGGCGGTCATGGCTGGTTTCGCGGCGTCGGGCCGAGGATGATGGGACCCGGCATGCGCGGTCTCGACCTGCCGGCGCCCGATGACGCAGGCGGATTCGATCTGCCGGCGCGAAGCTGGGACCGCTCCCTGACCGAAGGATAGTCCGCTCTAATTGGAACAGAAGATTTGGACGGCTGGTCGCTGCGCCGGGGGAACCGGAGGGAACGAGTCGGGAAGAAGAAGTGCAGAACTCCCGGCGCAGCGACCCGGCCAACTTGAAGAACCCCGCCCCCGCACTTGCCCTTCCTGCGCGCTCCGGCAACGGGGCGCGCGCCCCTTTACACTGCGGAAAGCCCGCCGTCGACGGGGATGGTCTGCCCGGTGATGAAGGACGCCTCCGGTGAGGCGAGGAAGAGCACCGCCTGCGCCGTCTCCTCCGCCAGGCCGTGCCGTCTCATCGGTACCCTCGTCTCCACGGTCCGCCTACGCCGCTCGTCCATTATCGCCGCCACCATCGGCGTGTCCATGAAGCCGGGCGCGACGCAGTTTACCCTGATGTTGTGCTTTGCTAGAGACACCGCGAGGCACCGCGTGAGGGCGATAACCGCCGCCTTCGACGCCGAGTAAGCGAAGAGAGGGTGGGAGAAGACACCCGCCATCGAGGAGTTGTTGACTATTGCGCCGCCGCCGTTCTCTATCATCACCGGCGCCACGTGCTTGCAGACGAGGAGCACGCTCTTGACGTTTATCTCGAACGTGGCGTCCCAGTCCTCCGGCGCGACCTTCAGTCCCGCCTCGCCGCGGGCGCCGCCGACGTTGTTGAAGAGAATGTCGATCTTGCCGTACTTCGCGACCGCCGCTTCCACCATCGCCCGGATGTCCGCCTCTTTCGTCACATCTGCCTGCAAGGCGATGGCGTCGCCGCCCTCACCCCTGATGATGCCGACCGTTTCCTCGGCCGCTTCCAGATTAAGGTCGACGGCGACGACGCTGGCGCCCTCTCTCGCGAAGAGTATGGCCGCCGCCTTGCCGTTGCCCATTCCCGGCCCTATCGAGCCGGCGCCTGTCACAAGCGCTACCTTGCCTGCCAATCTCATTCTCGGTCACCTCCCGCGACTCGCTATCCGCAGAAACTAAAGTATCTTGCTGAGGAAAAGCCTCGTGCGCTCGTGCTGAGGATTGTTGAAGAAACCGGCGGGGGTTCCCTCTTCGACGATGACGCCCCCGTCCATAAGCATGATGCGGTCCGCCACTTCGCGCGCGAACCCCATCTCGTGGGTAACGACGATCATCGTCATCCCGTCGCGCGCCAGCGACTTCATTACTTCGAGCACCTCGCCCACGAGCTCGGGGTCGAGCGCCGACGTCGGCTCGTCGAACAGCATCACCTTCGGCTCCATCGCCAGGGCGCGGGCGATCGCGACGCGCTGCTGCTGTCCCCCCGAAAGCTGGTTCGGGTAGGCGTCGAGCTTGTCGCCGAGGCCGACTTTTTCGAGCATCGCTTTGCCGGCCTCCAGCGCCTGGCTCCGTTTCATCTTGCGCACGTGGATAGGAGCATTAACAACGTTGCCGAGGGCCGTGAGGTGCGGAAAGAGGTTGAAGCGCTGGAATACCATGCCGATGGATGCGCGCATCTTCGCCACTTCCCGCTCGCTCTTCTCCACGAACTTCCCCTTCACCTCGCGATAGCCGAGGGGCTGGCCGTCGATGTAAACGCGCCCTTTATCGACCCTCTCCAGATGATTGATGCAGCGCAGAAGGGTCGATTTGCCGGAACCGCTGGGCCCGGCGATCACGACCACTTCGCCGCGGGCGACGTCCAGGTTCACGCCGCGCAAGACCTCGAGCTTGCCGAAGCGCTTGTGCACATCGATGCAGCGGATCATTGCCCGATCGTTATCTGTTGTCATCATCAGCTAGTGAAGGCGCGTGCGCGCGACGCCGAACGCCTCCGTCATCCGCCCGAACAGCGTCGGGGGCCGCTCGCGCACCCCGACCGCCAGGCGCGACTCGATCTCCGCCTGAACCAGACTGAACACCGTCGTCATCGTAAGGTACCAGATGGACGCGACGACAAGTAGCTCCATCATCTTATAGTTGTAGGAGTAGGTAAACCGCGCCGCGTTCAGCAGTTCGACAAGACCGATGACCAGGGCGAGGGACGAGTTCTTGAGCATGGCGATGAACTCGTTGCCGGTGGGAGGAATGATGACTCGAAGCGCCTGCGGCAGTACGATGCGCCGCATCGCCATGCCGGTGGTCATTCCGAGCGATTTCGCGGCGTCCATCTGGCCCCTCTCTACAGACTCGATTCCCGCCCTCACGATCTCGGTCATATAGGCCCCTTCGTTCACCGCCAGACCGAAAACGGCGACGCGGAACGGGCTGAGGAACTGCGCCACGTCGGGGTTGCTGCCGAGCAACTGCGGGATGCCGTTGAACCAGAACAGGAGTTGCAGGAGGAGGGGCGTGCCGCGAAAGAACCATACGTAGAAGTTGGCGGGACCGCTGATCAGGGGGTTCTTCGACATGCGCATCAGGGCAGAGATCACGCCCAGCGCCACGCCCAGTATCTGCGCAAGGACGGCGACAATGATCGTCGTGCGCGCCCCTTCCAGAATGAGCGGATTGAACAGGAATCTCCAGACGACGTCCGGCTCGAAGTCGATTGACGGAAGGGGAACGATCATCGCTGCCGCCTCCTCTTGGCCTGCCCTGATTCTTTCGTTTAGCAATGAAGAAACTAACAGAAGCCCCCTTGACCGGCAACCTGCGGCCAGGGGGCTTCAGCGCTAACGCTTGCTACGGCAGGGAGGAGGAGACGCGCCCTAGTCGATTGCGCCGCCCTTAAGGCCCCACTTCGCGAGAATCTCGTCGTACGTGCCGTTGTCTATCAGCGTCTCAAGGGCCTCTTCGAGGGCAGCCTTCAACTCGGGCGAGTCCTTGCGGACGCCGATCCCGTAGGGGGCGGCATCGATTGCCAGGCCCAACGCCTCGAGATCGCCGTCCGAGAGACGGGCGTCGTTGGCGACGACCGGCGAGTCGGCGATGACGGCGTCGGCCCGTCCGGCGCGTAGCTGCTCGACCGCCAGGGGGTTCTGGTCGAAGATCAGCACGTTGATCTCCGGCTTGCCCGCCGCTTTTAGCTCCTCGTTGGCCGCCTCGAGCTGGTCGACCTGTATGGTCGCGATCTGGACGCCTACCGTCAGGCCCGAAAGGTCTTCAATCGATTCGATGTTCTTGGGGTTGCCTGCGGCCACCAGGATGTCGGTGCCGGCATTGAAGTAAGGAATGAAGTCGATTTCCTTCTCCCGCTCCTCGGTGACCGTCATCGCCGACATGATGATGTCGAAGCGGTTGGCTTCGAGAGCGCCGATTATGGCGTCGAAGCCGGTATTGATGAACTCTACTCGCACTCCCAGCTCTTCGCCCAGCGCCCTCGCCAGGTCGATGTCCAGTCCCTGGGGGTTTTGCGTCCCTTCTTCGTAGAACTCGATCGGCGCGTAGGCGATGTCCGACCCGACCTGGAGCACGCCGTCTTCCAGCTCGGCTATGCCTTCTTCCGCAGGGGTACCCGCCGCCGGCGTCTCTCCGGTCTCTTCCTCCTCGTCATCTCCGCAGGCGGCGAAGAGTGCGAGCACGGCTGCTATCAGAGCCACAAGCCACAATACCTTGAACCATCTCCGGCTACGCATCGTTTCCTCCTTTGCCGGCTTCCTTCCGGCCAAAATTGATCAGATCATAACGGCGGGCAGGCGCCTGTCAATAGAACGTGACGGGCGGAACGGGCGACGTCAAGGGACCGCCGAGCCGCAGCGGCGGCAGAAGCGCGCTCCCGTGGAAAGCCTCGCTCCGCACGCCGCGCACAAAGCGACCTCTTGCGCTTGCGTTTCCTCAGCCGCGATGACGCGCGCCTGCCTGAGACCAACGCGTCGGAGCAGGAGCGCGGCGCACGCTGCAACCGCGAGCGCCGTCGCAGCATACAGCGCGGCCAGGCTGAAGACCACGCCGTCCATCGAGCCGCGGACGCCCTCTATCTGTAGTGCCGCCACAGCCAGACCGGGCAGGGCCAGGTGCCACCCCGCCATTCGCGACACGACGGAGCCGCCGCCGACGTACAGCGGTAGCTTGAAGCCGAGGACGAGGCCGGCAACGGCGCCACCGGCGACCAGTCCCGAGATGGCCTCCTGCTTCAACTCCACGTCGAAGGTGAGCGAATAGAGAACGACAGCGGCGAGAGCGCCGAGAGCGGCAACAATAACGCCCAGCGCCGAGAACGGACGCTCGCCGTGTAGGCGCAGCACCGTAGTGAGCGCGCCGAGCACCGCCACCGCAGCGGCGATCAGCGCAATTGCCTGGTAGACTTCGTCCACGTCACGCTACCCTTCGAGCGCGCCGCCGCACTTGTTGCAGAAGCGCGCCCCCGGCCTGACCCGGTTGCCGCACCGGGGGCAGAACAAAGTCACCGCGTCCGGCGCCCCGGCCACGTCGGCGCCGGCAAGCGCTTCCGGCCCGACGTCCGCTGCTGCGGGCGCTTCCGCCTCCTGCTCACGAAGCGCCTGCATCTCCGCCGAAATGGCCTCGATCTGCCTGTAGCTTTCGATCTGCCGCACCAGGAGGTCGTGGGCGTTCCACACGCACCAGACGGCGGAAGCCAGCTCGTTGCGGGTGAGGCCGTCGGCGAAGAGGGGCGCCGTGAACGCGACTCGCTGCTTCGCGCCCGACTGCTGGGTCGAGGCGGTCATCGGCACGGCCGCCGCCCGGGCGATGCTCGCTACTACGTCCTCCAGGCGGACGGAAGCGAGCGCGGCCTGCGCCTCATCGGGGAGCGCCCGCTCGCCCGACACCGACAGCGTGTCCCCCGCCGCCTCGACGGTCATCTCCAGCGCGCCGCCGACGGTGAAGTTGACGCTCCTCTCACCGATCACGCCGACGCTTACAGCGGGCACCCGCACCTGCCCCAGCCAGCCGGCTATCTCCTGAATGGTCAGTGCTTCCATCTCTCTTCGCTTTCTCGCTCGCTCTAGCCGCCCGACCGATTTCGGTGGCTATATCTTGAACGGCGCGGTTGCAGTCCAGGCCGGCGTCGCGTCCAGTTCGCGCTGCAGCGCGTCGACCTTCGATCTCATCTCTGCCGACGCCTTTCGCGCCTGCCGCCACTCCGTGAAGGCCTTCTCCACCTTGGGAGAAAGCTTCTTGTACTGCTCCCAAGCGGCCTGGGCCTGGCGCAGGGCATCGCCGGGAGGCACCACTTCGGTCGCCACGCCGATCGACGCAGCGCCGCCGCCGATGAGCAACTTGGAGAGCAGGGCCGTTTTCTCGGCCAGAAGCATTGCGCTTGCCCCGGCGGTGATCGAGCCGGCGGCGAACAGGCTGGGGCCGATCAGGTGTATGAGCGCGCGGTCAATGTACCATTCCGCCGTCTTCCTCATCGATTGCCATTCCCGGTAAGCGACGTCCTCCTGCTGGAGAAGCCGCCGGTACCGGCGGTCGGCGTCGCGCAGGAGTCGTTCGAGCCGCCTGCGGCCGGCCGGGACCCCGCTGCGAGTCGCGGCGACGGCGCCGGCTGTTAGAACGGCGGCTGCCGCTCCCGCGCCCGCGACCTCCTCCTTCGAAGGCTTTCCGCCTCCCCCGTACAGGGTGCTCGCGGCGCCGCCGACCGGCTCGTCCCTCTTGTCTCGTTCCCTCGCCAGTTCCTGCGCGCGCTTGTCCCAATCCCCGGGAGTGACGCACTCCACAAGAAAAGCGAACGAGGTGTACTGCGGGCATCCGGGAGGGCCCTTTCCGTCGGTCGTTGAGCGCTGCTCATAGATGCCCTCGTATCCCTCCGCGCAGAGGCTGTTTCCCGTGTAGCCAATCCTGCCGTACCCGGGGAGCGTGGCCCTGTCCTGGACGCAGCACTGGCCCGACATCCGCTCCCAAAAGAAGCCGTTGGGACAATTCGCCCGCTCCTGCGCCAGCGCCGCGGGGGCACCGAGCGCGGGCGCGATTGCGGTGATCGCAAATGAGATCGCGGCGACGATAGCCGCTATGGGGACAGCCACCAGCTTCATTGCGACAACTATAGTCGAAGCACCCCAAATTGTCACGCGCTTCCGCCCGGCCGCGCGAACATGCGCCCGAACCGGAGCATTCACGTTTCCTTGACACATTCGCAATCAACGAGCACGCCCCGTCCACAATCGACACCTATTATGTAAACAGGAAGTTGAAGACGGTTAAGGAGGGGTCGATGTTCAGGATCCTTCGGCGACGCAGCCGCACAGAGATGCACGAGCCGGCAGCGGAAGGGCCAATGGTGGAAGAGGAGATCGTCGAGGAGGAGCAGCCATGGGAGCCGGCAGCGGCGTTGGCCGCCCTGATGGTGACGATTGTAGCGATTCTGACGCTGCTGACCGAGTCCGCGCTCGGTTTCCGCCTGGGATTTAAAGTGGCGAGCGCGAACGAGGGCAATAACTTCGTGGATTTCATCTACGGCGTCACCGACCAGATGATCAGACCATTCACCGGCATTATCGAGAGCCGGAGCGTCGACAGCGGAGTCTTCGAGCCCGCGATAATCATCGCGATGGTCGTGTACCTGGTGCTGGCTGTCTTTCTGATCGCGCTTATCCGGATGGTGATGTACGCCCTCGGCCCCCGTGGTGGGCGACCGGTTACGATCGAGCGTTAGAGTCGAGGAGCATCCGGGGCAAAGCTTAAGGCAAGGTCGCGGAGGCAGTCTCGAAAGGAGAAACGAATGATCGCTCTGTTGTGGCTGCTTTTCCTGGTTCTTCTGGTGTTGTGGTTGGTCGGTTTCGCCGTCAACTGGGGAGCGTTCATCTGGATACTCCTTATTGCGGCGATAGTCGTGCTGATCTTCAATCTGTTCTTCGGCACGAGGGCCGGTCGCTGGTACTGAACAGGAAGGCGTAGCTCTGCCGGGGTTGCGGCCCGAAGAACGAGGTCAGGCGAAGGAAAGGGGGCCAGATGGTTTCCTTTCTTCGTCTTGCCCGAGAAGTCCTAAGCTGCTTCCTGGTTCTGGCGACGCGGCAGCCCGTAGAGGGCTTTCCGCCGGTACAGCCTCATCATAGCCTCGGCGGCTTCTGGGCTGAACTGCTTTCCCGAACAGGCGGCGATCTCCTGGATGGCGGCGGAGATTGAGCGACGCGGACGGTAGGGCCGATCGCTGATCATGGCGTCGAAGCCATCGGCGACGGCCACGATTGCAGCCGCCAGCGGTATTTGTTCTCCCCGCAGGCCGTCGGGGTAGCCCTGTCCATCCCAGCGTTCGTGGTGAGAGCGGGCGATCGTCGCCGCGAGCTCGAAGCCGGAACGCCCGGCCAGGAACTCCTCGCCCCATACTGCGTGGCGCTTCATCAGCTCCCATTCCTCATCCGTCAGCTTGCCGTTGTTCGCGAGCACGGAATCGGCGACCCGTATCTTACCGATGTCGTGGAGCACGGCGGCCAGCCCGAGCTCTGCCGCCTTGTCCCTTTCCCACCCCAGCTCGATGGCAATCTTCTCCGATATCCGGCAGACGTTCTGGAGGTGTTCTCCCGTCGTCCGGTCGTGGGCTTCGGCGGCGGCGGCAAGCAGCAGCACGGTTTCGGCGTGCGCGCGGGAGAGTTGCTGCGACGCGGAGCGCAACTGCTCGACAAGCGTGGCCATGCTGACGAGCGCCGTCACTTGGGCGGCAACGGCCGTCAGGAAGCGGGCGTCGCGGGGGCCAAAAGCGGCCTCTCGCTTGCTCGCCACGCACAGAATGCCGATGAGTTCCTTGCGCCATACCATGGGCACGGCAAGCGCCGCCTTGAGACCGGCCAGTCGCATCAAGCGGCGCTCCTTCTCGGTGAGGCGCCCGTCTTCCGGCAGGTTGTCGAGGATGACTGCCCGCCCCTGTTCCAGCACGTCGCGCGTCGCAAGCAGGGCCCTTCCTTTTCTGCGCTGCTCCTCGTTCCACTCATCGGCGAGCTTCTTCGGGAGGCGGGCAAAGGTGTTGACGATCGCGTCTTCACCCTCGGGAAAGAGAACGAAGCTGACGGCGTCGTACTCGCGGGCGATCGATAGTCTCCGGCCCACCAGCCGCAGCTTTTCTCCCAGCTCGCCGGGAGAGGTCAGCAGCGGGACGATCTGGCCCACAATCCTCGACGCCAGTTCGTCAAGGGCGTCCGGCGCCGACACGCCGACGAGACGCTGTCTCTTCGTCTCATACATGCCGCCGTCGGCGAGGTTTATCAGGTCTTCTATCCGGTTCGCTTCGATGGGTGAGATGGCGACACCCACGCTCACCACCACGCGAACAGGCGTCCCGCTCTTGGGGTCGCGCATCCTTGTCCTTCCCAGTCTCTTAAGGACCTCCCTCCGGTAGTTCTCCGCCGCGTCGCGATCGGCGCCGGGCAGGATGGAGATAAATTCGTCGCCGCCGTACCGCCCGACGAGCGCCCCGTCCCTCGAAAGCGCGCGCGCCACTGTACTAAGCACCTTATCGCCGACGCTGTGACCGAAGGTATCGTTTATCGCCTTCAACCCGTCGACATCGGTCATGGCCACGGCGCAGGACGCCTTCTCGCCGCCGCCGACGAGCTTGCGCAGTTCCTCGACGATGGCCGCGTGGTTGAGCACGCCGGTGAGAGCGTCGCGGCGCATCTGCTCCCGCAGCGCCCGCTCCATCTGCTTGCGCTCCTGGATGTCACGCAGGAAGCCCTCCACGCCGGCAACACTGCCGTCGGCGGCATAAATGAGGTGCGAGCCCACGGAGGCATCCCTCACCTCCCCGTTGGCGGCAACAAGGCGGACCTCGAAGTCCGTCACCTCGCCCTTCTCGAATAGCGCCTTGAGAAGGGCCGCCCTCTGCCGAGGGTTCTCGTAGACGTCAAGCACCTGCGTGCCTATGAGGTCTTCGCGCTTGTATCCCCAGCGTTCGACGGAAGGGCTTATCTCCGTGATAATGCCTCTGGCATCGGTGCGGTAGAAGATGTCCTGCACGGTCTCGAAGATGTGACGGTACTTGGCCTCGCTCTCGCGCAGCGCGTCCTCCGCTTCTTTGCGCGCGGTGATGTCGCGGGCCACGCCCTGGATGGCCGCCGGCTGCCCATCGTTGTGCACGACGGCCGCCGCCGTTTCCATCTCGATATACGTCCCGTCCTTGCGCTTAAGACGGTAGGTGACCGGTCTCGCCTGCCGGCCTGTGGTGGCGAGCTCGCGGGTCGTGGCCATGGCGACATCGAGCTGGGAATCGTCGAGGAGATCGGCGAAGGACAGTCCTATTATCTCCTCGCGCGAGTACCCGAGCAGGCGAAGAGCCGCGTCGTTGGCATCGAGGAAGTGTCCTTCGAAGTCGTGCACGTATACTGCATCGAGAGAGCGTTCGAAGAGCGTGCGATACCTTTCGTCGCTCTCATGGAGCGCCTCCTCCACCTTTCTTCGGCGCTCCACCATCTCGTTGATATGCCGTCCCAGAGACGCCACCTCTTCCGGGCCTGAGACAGTCACAAGGCGAGACGAGCCGCCGTCGGAGATCGCCTGGAGGTCGCGCTTGAGGGCCTGTATGGGACGGACTATGGAGAAGAGGATGAGGACGAACGCCGCCGATCCGGCAACGAAAGCGAAAAAGCAGAACGTCAGCAGCAGCGCGAGCGTGAGATTGGCGTTCGTGTCGGCTGCCAGTCTTTCCTGCGACAGCTTCTCATGCTGCTGATCGACGAAGGTGTTGAGGGACGATGTCAGGGTCTGGACATCCGGCCACAAGGAGACGTAGGACTGCCTCAGGACATCAACGCGCTCGGTGACAGGGAGCGAAGGAAAACTGAAGAGGAAAGAGCTGCGGCTCTCGAGCGAAGCCGTCTGCCCCAGGATATCGTCCATGGCGGCGAGCTCTTCAGTAGCGCCGAGAGAGTCGAATATCGCGCGCGCTTCGGCCAGATCGCTTCGTACTCGCGACCGCGCCGCAGCGTAATTGTCGAGAAACGGCGTGGGGTCTTCGAAGAAGGCGGCGGCGCCGATGTAGAGCGTGCTGAGGAAGACGCGAGCGCGAGCATCGTCGAGGGCAGCGGCCGCGAGGCTTCTCTTCTCCAAATCGCGACGCGACGACGACTCGTCGTGCCCGTGCCACGCCGCTACCGCAGCGAGAGCACAGAGCGGCAGCGCCAGGACGAGCACCGCGAGCGCGTAGCGCCGGCCGATTGTCCTTGGTCTAAGAGTCAACTTCCTGCGACGTCCTGCACAATGAGAGCTTTGAGGAGCGTGTTCTCCATCCTGCACAACTCCTGAATGATTTTCGGACGCTCGCGGCCCTTACCGCAGATGCGGGACTGCTCCGGCGCGTATGGCAGGCTCCGCGGCAATAAGGGATTGTCCCGATTGACGGCGGGGCGGCGCGCGGGCAATCCTGTATTGGGCTAGACAGGGAGTGTCGCTCAAATGGAGACAGGCGCCATCGTATCTGAGACTGTTCCCGCGAACGAAGAACCGGCTTTTCAGCAGCACGAGCCGCCGCTCGCCGCTTTCGGCGATATCGACTGCATCATCATGCCTGAGGCGCCTGCCGACCCCCTCCTGAAGTCGATCGGCATGATTGCGCTGGGTTGCTTCATCGGGTTTGCCGTGACCGCCGCCGCTTTTCTCTCTCTGGACCGCGCCGACACCTTCGCGCCCGCGGCCTACCGTCCGGACGCCATGGCGGCCCGGCTGGCGGAAGAATCGAAGGCGAACAACTCTCTTCCCGCGTCTGCGCCGGACGCCTCACAAGGCCTGACGGCCGACGTCCAGCTACTTCTCGCGCGACGGGCGCAGCCTGCGCAACCGCCCCGCGAGCAAGTCTCGGAGGTCGCCGGCGCCGCCATCGCCCCTCTCGTTGAGCCCGTCGTCGAGCTTGTCGTCGAGCCGGTGATCGAATACGACAGCGGGCCGGCCGTCGAGTACGCAAGCGGCCCCGGCGCCACCGAGGGCGAGGGCGTGCGCATGGTGGTAGAGGGAGACACCCTCTGGAGCATTGCCCGCGAGTACACGATAAGCCCCGCAGAGCTGGCGTCCCGCAACGGCCTCTCGCCCGACGCCCAGCTTGCAGCCGGCGATACGCTTGTCATTCCCGTTTCCCGCTAACACCTTCGCCCGGACCACAGGCCTCTTCACGACTTCCCCACGGCAGCCGCCGACGGCCTGCGTGGTCCTCCTCGTCGGCCGCGCTTGACCGGCGGGCAATGGATTCCGCGCCTTTCCATAGGATGATGGAGTGCAAAGGCGCGGCACCGCGCCCCGGCAAGAGATTCGCAAGAAGGTAAAGGAGCCACGGCGCAAATGGCAATGGAAGAGCAGGACCTCTTCGTGCGAGAAACGGACCAGAGGGTATTCGCCACCAACGCGGACGAACCCGAAGAGGGCAGGGTCTTCGTGTGGTCGCTTGCGCGCTGGTACGAGCGGCTGGAGGGAGAGCTGGGCGGCGTCGTCTTCTCGCCTATAACCGATTCGGAGGAAGAGCTGCGGGCAATGCTGAACGCGGAAGGACTCGACATGACGGAGCTGGACGATGAGTTCGCCCGCGACGTCCGCGAGGAGTTCAGGGAGCAGGACATCCTCTATCCTGCGGCGCCGGAAGACTCAGACGAGCCGCCGGGCGAGCAGGAGCCGCCGTAGGGCGTTGTTTCAGAGGAGGACGCGGCGCAGCGGCTTCCCGACAAACGCGCTCAGTACCGTGCTGACGAAGCTGACGAGAAGGGCGCCCAGGAACGCGGCCAGGAACCCGTCGATGTGAACGTCGGCTCCGAGGGCATCGGCAATCCAGGCGGCGAGGCCGAGCATCGCGGCGTTGATCACGAGCGCGAAGAGCCCCAGCGTCAGACAGGTGATGGGAAGGCCGATGAGCTGAGCCAGCGGCTTTATGAAAGCGTTGACCAGCCCGAAGACCGCCGCCGTCACCAGCAGCGACCCTAGCCCGTCGATGTCGATGCCGCGGACGAGCCCCGCCGCCACCCAGAGGGCGACGGCGTTAATCGCCCAGCGTATCGCCGCCGCGACAAGCCACACCGATGGCTCCGGCTCCTCTCGCCAGACGAAGACGTCTCTTCTCTCGCGCATCCTTGCCCCCTGTAGACGGACAGCCTCTTCGGGCCGCCGGCTCTTCTCAAACATCATACCACCACGTCCATCGCCCGCTCGCAATTGCCGCTCCCCCGACTGTCGCCTATTCGCCCGTTGAAGGCATCGTTATCAAGCTGGTATGATAGGAGTCCCTGGGAGATAGGCCTCTCCTGGCACGTCGGTCCGTCGCGAGGGGCAGAGCGATCGGACTTGCAGGACGCGGTTTCCACAACGGGGCCCCGGCGGTTGCTACCTAGAGGTTGAACGTGAAGGATCCGACAGGCGCCGACTCGCCGGCCGAGCCGGGCACAGGGCGGGATGTCAGGGAACCGCCCGCCGGCGGCCTCATCATCGGGCTCGACGTCGGCTCCACCGCCGTCAAGTACGTAATCGTCGCCCCTGACAGCAAGGACATCCTCCACGCCGACTACCGCCTGCACGGCACCCGCCAGCCGGAGACAGTTCTCGCGCTGCTCGAGGAGATAGAGGCGCGGTTCCAGGCCCCGGCGGAGCGTTTTCGGGTCTTCGTCACCGGCAGCGGCGGCGGCGCCCTCGCCCCCTACATCGGCGCTCGCTACGTGCAGGAAGTGAACGCCGTCTCCCTGGCGGCGGAAGCCCTCTGCTCCGACATCGGCTCCGTTATCGAGCTAGGCGGCCAGGACGCCAAGATCATCATCTGGCGCCAGGACCCGAAGACGGGCCGGAAGCACAAGCTCGCCAACATGAACGATAAGTGCGCTGGGGGCACTGGGGCCGTCATCGACCGCATAGCGGCTAAGCTCCACTTCGACCCAGCGCAACTCCGCACCATGCGCTACGGCAACACGAAGGTGCACTCGATTGCCGGCAAGTGCGGCGTCTTCGCCGAGACCGACATGAACAGCCTCCAGAAGCAGGGCGTGTCATCGGAAGAGCTGATGGTCTCCCTCTTCGAGGCGATCGTGCAGCAGAACCTCAGCGTCCTCACGCGGGGGAACGTTTTGCGGCCGCGCGTATTGCTGCTCGGCGGCCCGAACACGTTCTTCCCCTGTCTGCAGGAGGCGTGGCGCCGTCATATCCCGCCCTTGTGGCGCGAACGGGGACTCGCCGTCGGCGATCGCGACCCCGAGGAGCTTATCGTCGTCCCTGAGAACTCGCTATACTATGCCGCTTTGGGCGCCGCCCTCTACGGACAGCAGGAAGATGGCCCAGGCGCCGCTTACGCCGGCACGCAGGCCTTAAGAGAGTACATCGAGCAGGGACGGCGCAGGGGGAAGGAGGAGACGGGCCAGCGCGGCCCGTTCGCCCCCGGCGAGGACATCGAGGAGTTCAGGCGGCTCTACGCCCCCCGGCCGTTCACGCCCGCCGTCTTCTCACCCGGACAGGTGGTCGAAGGGTACATCGGGCTGGACGGCGGGTCGACCTCGACAAAGGCGGTGCTGGTCGACCGCGAAGGCAATCTGCTCGCGAAAGCCTACCAGCTCTGCAAAGGCAACCCCCTCCAGGACGCGAAGGACGTGCTCGGCGAGCTGTGGCGTCAGGTGCGGGAGCAGGGCGCGACCGTCCGCATCCTCGGCATGGCGACGACCGGCTACGCGAAGGACCTGCTGAAGGAAGCGCTGGGCGCCGACATCGCCATTCCGGAGACGGTGGCGCACGCGCAGTCCGCCCTCCGCTACTATCCGGACGTCGACGTCATCGCCGACGTGGGCGGGCAGGACATCAAAGTCATCATCATGAAGAGCGGCGCCGTCAAGGACTTCAAGCTCAACACCCAGTGCTCGGCCGGCAACGGCTACTTCCTCCAGAGCACGACGGCGCGCTTCGGCTACGACATCAGCCGCTGGGCGGACGTCGCTCTGAGCGCGGAGCGCGCGCCCAACTTCCATTACGGCTGCGCCGTCTTCCTTGAGCAGGACATCTCCCACTTCCAGCAGCTCGGCTGGTCGCCGCCGGAGATCATGGCCGGCCTGGCGCTTACCCTGCCCAAGAACGTCTGGCTGTACGTGGTGCAGGAGACGAACCTCGCCCGCTTCGGCAAGACGTTCCTGCTCCAGGGCGGCACGCACTACAACCTGGCGGTGGTGAAAGCGCAGTACGACTTCATCCGCGCGCGCGTACCCGACGCCCGGATACACGTCCACCCGCACGCCGGCGAAAGCGGGGCGCTGGGCGCGGCCACAGAGGCGATCCGCGTCTGCGATGGCGGGGGGAGCAGCTTCATCGGCTTTGAGCGCGTGGAGGCGCTCACCTTCACCGCTACCCGCGACGAATCGACCCGCTGCAGCTTCTGCAAGAACAAGTGCCTGCGCACCTTCGTCGACATCCAGACGTCCCCCGAGCACACGACCCGCTTCATCTCGGCGACGTGCGAGCGAGGGATGCAGGAGAGCCTCGACGACGTGCGGGCGTTCAACATCCGCGAGAACGCCGTCAAGAAGGCGAACCCGAACTTCGTCGAGATCGCGGCGCGGGAGGCGTTCCGCAGCTACTCACCGGAGCGCGCCAACGGCCGGCTTGCGCAGAAGCGGCGCTTCCTCTTCGGGCGCGACGGCTCGAACGGCGGCGGAGCGCGGGCGCGGCGGGCGACGATGCGGATCGGAATGCCGCGCCTCCTCACCATGTACTCGCACGCGCCACTTTTCACCGCCTACCTCGAAAGCCTGGGCGTCCCCCACAGCCACATCGTCTGGTCCGATTACACGGACGACCAAATGTACCGCGAGGGCTCGCGCCGCGGCTCGATCGACCCCTGCTTCCCGGCGAAGATCGCCGTCTCCCACGTCCACAACCTGCTGTACAAGAAGCAGGTCGACGTCATCTTCTTCCCCATCATCATGAACGTTCCCAGCGACATCCACGACTGCCAGTCGAATTGGGCCTGCCCCACCGTGCAGGGGATACCGGAGGTAGTGAAGGCCGCGTTCACCACGGAAAAAGACGCCTTCGCGGAGAAAGGCGTCGCCTTTTACGACCCCGTGCTCCACCTCGGCGAGCCCAACCTTTTCCAAAAGCAGATGCTGAGCTTCTTCCGCGGCCTCCTGGGAGCGAGCGAAGAGGAGAACGCCGCCGCCCTGCGCGAAGGCTACCGCGCGCTGGAGGCGTTCCGCGAGGGCCTGCGACGGCGCGCGCGGGAGACGCTCGACCAGCTCGAGCGCGAGGAGCGGATCGGCGTCGTGCTGCTGGGGCGCCCGTACCACAACGACCCCGGCATCCACCACGGCATACCGGAGATGATCCAGCGGCTCGGCTACCCCGTCTTCAGCATCGACTCGCTGCCCGTGGACGACGACATTATCGAGCGGCTGTTTGGCGAAGAGCTGCGGCGCGGAGACATCCCCGACGCGACGGACATCCACGACGTCTGGAAGCACACGTTCAGCGAAAACACCAGCCGCAAGGTGTGGGCGGCGAAGTACGTCGCCCGTCATCCCAACCTCGTCGGCATCGACGTTTCTTCCTTCAAGTGCGGCCTCGATGCCCCCATCTACAACGTCATCGAAGGGATACTGGAGGCGGCGAACACCCCCTATTTCACCTTCCACGACCTCGATGAGAACCGGCCCGTGGGGTCGATAAAGCTGCGCGTGGAGACCATCGACTACTTCCTGAGGCGACGGCAGGAGGACATGCGGCGGCGCCGCGAGCTGTCGGAAGAGGTCGAGCGGCGGGTCGAGGAGTACCGCCGACAGTTGCTCGGCGTGCAGACAGCAGCAAGGTAGGAGAACGATGGCGCTATCGGAAACCGATATCGAGGCACGGATCGAGGCCTACCGCCGCTCGCTGAGGGAGGAGATGGGACTCGCCGAGCCGCCCGTCCGTCACTTCAAGCGGCCCGAGGAGCCGCCCGTCCCGATTCGAAAGGGCGAGACGACCGTCGTCTACTGCGGCCTCCCCGACACCCTCCAGCAGGTCCTGCTCGGCGTGCTGGAACGCGAGGGCTACAAGGCGCAGATCCTTCCCACGCCGGACAACGAATGTCTGTCCATCGGCAAGGAGTACTGCAACCGCGGGCAGTGCAACCCCACGTACTACACCATCGGCAGCCTGCTGAAGTTCCTGCTCGACCTTCGGAAGCAGGGCATGTCCGACAGCGAGATCGAGCGGCAGTACGCCATGTTCTGGGCGTCCGACTGCGGGCCCTGCCGCATGGGAATGTACGAGGCGGACATGCGCAAGGCGCTGAAGGCGGCGGGCTTCCCCAACTTCCGCATCGCCATGATCGACATCGCCCACGGGCTGGACATCGACCAGGAATCGGCGGGGGTGCGCATCCGGCCCATCACGTTCTGGCGCGGCGGCCGGGTAGCGATCTCAGCCGATCTCGTGGCCGATATCGCTTCGCAGGTGCGGCCGTACGAGGTCAGGCCGGGCGAGACGGACGCCGTGACCGCAGAAGCGTTGCGCCGCCTGCGGATCGCCGCCCGCGAGGGCCATTCCGCCCGCAAGACGATGGTCGGCATCAGAAAGCTGTTCAACGAGGTCGAGATGGACTACCTGCGGGTGAAGCCGCGTGTGAAAGTGACGGGCGAATTCTTCCTCAAACACGCGGAAGGCGAGTCGAACCACCTGCTGTTGAAGTGGCTGGAAGACGAGGGCGCCGAGGTGGCGCGGGAGACGATCGGCGCGTGGTTCGAGTACATGATCTGGCTGAACGAGCTGAAGGTGCTCGACCGCCTGTTCGTGAAGCCGGACGAGAAGGGCATGGGCACCGCCAACCCCTGGCTCGTCTGGCTGGGGCTGCGCGCCGGCAAGCTGCTGGCGGAGACGGTGTACCTGTTCTACCGCGCGCTGATGAACTTCAAGCCGCAGCCGCTGCCCGTCATGAGCAAGCTCGACAAGTACTCGGAAGGCTATTACGAGAAGCGGCTCATCGCCGGCGAGGGCCACCTCGAGGTGACGAAGCACATATACATGGTCAAGCACTCGAAGGCGCACATGCTCATATCGGTGAAGCCGTTCGGGTGCATGCCCAGCACGGTTAGCGACGGCGTGCAGGCGAAGGTTGTGAGCGACCTCGTCGACACGGTGTTCGTGCCCATCGAGACGACGGGCGACGGCGAGGTGCTGGTGAAGAGCCGCGTCCAGATGAAGCTCCAGGAGGCGAAGGAAAAGGCGCGCGAGGAGATGCAACGCGTCCTCGACAGCTATGGGGTGACGCTGGACGAGGTGCGGGCGTACGCGCGGGCGCACCCGGAGCTATCGATGGCGATGCGGGCGATACCGCAGACGAAGGGCGTCGTGGGGACGGCGGCGAACTTCGCGGCCGACATCGCGCGGCGCATGGGCCGCAAGCGCCGCTCCTGACCGGCGGCGAATGATGAAGCTACGCGTCGGCCTCGTCACGCTCGGAGCGCGGCTCCAGGCCTGGGTCCTCGACCTGCCCGGCTGCCTCGCCGGCGGGCGCGACATGGATGAAATCGCACGCATGCTGCCCCTTGCCGTCGCCGAGCACGTTGCCTGGCTGCGGCGCCACGGCGAAGCCATCGACGACCCGGAGGGATGGGAGACCACCGAGACCCTCGACGCAACTTCGCGTCCCGACTCCCTCTTCGATGCCGACCGCGCGCCCCTTAGCAGCGAAGAGCTCGAGACCCTCATCGCGCGCATGCAGTACGCGAGGGCCGACCTGCTGGACGCCGTCCGCGACGTGCCGGACGCCATCCTCGACTGGGAGCCGCCGGCGTCGGCGTTCGCCTCGTTCGACCCCTGGGCGCCGGACGTCAGGGGCATCCGCGGCGTCCTGCGGCACGTCTTCCAGACCGAAGTCTACTATCGCGACGGGCTGCGCGACGGCGCGGCGAAAGGGCTCTTCGAGGAGGTGGCGGACCCGGCGGAAGAGCGCGAGAAGACGCTGGCCCTGCTGCGCTCGCTATCGGAAGAGGAGCGGCGGAGAGTATTCAGGCCGCTGCGGCCGGGCCAGACGGAGCCCCAGGAGTGGACGGCGCGCAAGGTGATAAGACGGATGATCTCCCACGAGCGGGCGCACACGGCGGAGGTCATCCAGCGCCGCACGTGGGTGCTGCTCGGCCCGCCCGAACTGCGCGCGCCTTGAGGCCGATTACATCTTCTCGATGATCTTCTTCATCTCCTCTTCGTTGAACGCCCGGAACGTGTGCGTCTTCGCGTTCCCCGCTTGCGCGACGCCGAGCAGCGCCGACGTGACGGTCTCGTCGTCCGGCGCCTCGGCCAGGACGAAACCGTCATACTCGCCCAGGGCCCACATGAAGGCGATGACCTTCCCCCCGCGGCGCTCGATATCGGCCTTGAAGCCCTGAGCGCGCTCGACGGCCCCAGCGACGTTCTTCGCCCCCTGCTCGGTCCATTTCCACAGCGTCAGATAAGTCGGCACGATTCCTTGCCTCCTCCTGTAATGTCCGTCAACCCGTGACGGCGCCTGACCGATGACGAGATGATAGAAGGGGTGCGTGCACCGCGCGTGATCGACGCGGGAAGAAATGTAAAGGACTCATGCACAAAACGGCGACGCGCCTGCCGTCACGCCGGCTTTGCGATCGCCGCCGGCCCTACCGTGCGCTCCGACCCCGGAGCCCGCCCTGGGGCCCGGTGAGGCTAATTCAGGGTGCCGGCGAAGACCTGCCACGCGAGGGCGGACTTTGCCGTCAGACTTAGCAGGACGTACATCCTCTCCCCGAACAGGTAGTCGCGCCAGGGCCCGGCCTTCGCGTACTGCAACACCATGTTCACGGCGAAGATGTTGAAGAAGACGAAGAGCGAGGCGACGATGCCGTAGACGAACGCCGGCACGTCGCCCTCGTCCGAGGTCAGCACCGCGCCGGTGAACGCCCACACAATGATCACCCACGGCACGATGCCCGCGAAGCAGCCTAGGACGAAAGCCGTCCAGTCCGTCTTTTCCGTCGTCTGGTTGTGCTTCTCCATCATCAGGCCGAAGAAGATCATCGTTGCGTTCAGGGAGAACAGGAGGACGAGGGTCGGCAGGTCCAAGATGCCGCTGAGCAGGGCAATGACGACGATCATCACCGACGCGCTCGCCGAGTACTCGAACCAGCGGATGTAGTTGATGCGCCGCTTCAAGTTCTCGACGTACCACGGGAAGACGGCCGGCGACGCGGTGACGAAGTGGGCGATCGACGAGATGAACAGAAAGGCGGCGATCATCGGCGCGAGCTGGATGTCGAAGACGGTGCGCGTAACCGTATCGACGCCTGTCCCCGGCGGGCCCGTCGCGTCGAGAAAGGTCGTGCGCAGGGGCAGGGTCAGACCGGTGCTGAGCGCGAGTATCGCCAGCCCTTGCAGGAGATGGAGCAGGCCCATGCCCGCGTTGAACCAGCGGAGACGGGTGTACTGGGGTTCGTAGGGAAGAGCGGTCATGAAGAGTCCCTCCTTCGACGGCTAGTGCTGCGTCTGGCTTGCCACGGTGGTCAACCGCGGCTACAGCTCCATCTCGCGGAGGTCCGGTGACGGTATGAGCGAGGGCTCGCTCAGCGACTGCACGAGGTCGAACGAGACGCCGTGCGCCAGCTCGGTGACGACGAGACCCTCGGGCCGCACTTCGATGGCGGCGAGGTTGGTGACGATGAGGTCGACGACGTTGACCGCCGTCAGGGGGTAGGTGCACTCCTTCACAATGCGCGGTTCGCCCGTCTTCGTCGTGTGCTCCATGGCGACGATGAGGCGTCGCGCGCCAACCGCCAGGTCCATCGCCCCGCCGATGCTGCCGGTGCCGCGCGCGGGAACCATCCAGTTCGCGAGGTCGCCCTTCTCCGAGACCTGGAGACCCCCGAGCACGCTGAGGTCGATGTGGCCGCCGCGGATCATGGCAAAGGAGTCGGCGCTGTGGAAGAAGCAGGCGCCGGGCAGCAGGAGGACGGGCTGGCCGCCGGCGTTTATGAGGTCCCAGTCGATCTCGCTCTCGTCGGCGGTCGTCGGGCCGTAGCCGAGGATGCCGTTCTCGGCCTGGAAGATGACGGTAACGCCGGGGGGAATGAAGTCGGAGACGAGCGTGGGGATGCCGATGCCCAGGTTAACGACCATGCCGTCGCGCAGCTCGCGGGCGACGCGCAGGGCGATGAGCTCCCTACTCAAACCCATGGAGGTCATGCTTGGGGCCTTTCACAATGCGGTCGACGAATACGCCCGGCGTTACGACCGCCTCAGGGTCCAGCTCGCCGGGCTGGACGATTTCCTCCGTGTCCACGATAGTGACGCGGGCGGCTGTCGCCATAACGGGGTTAAAGTTGCGCGTCGACATGCGGTAGACCAGGTTGCCCAGCGTGTCGGCCTTATAGGCCTTGATGAAGGCGAAATCGGCGCGCAGAGGGTATTCGAGCAGGTAGCGCACGCCGTCGATCACGCGCTCCTCTTTGCCCTCGGCGACGACGGTGCCCACGCCCGTCGGCGTGTAGAACCCGCCGATGCCGGCCCCGGCAGCGCGCATGCGCTCGGCGAGCGTCCCCTGCGGCACGACCTCGACCTCGACCTCGCCCGCTTTGAACGCTTCGAAGAGCCAGTCGCGGCGATTCGTGGTGGCGCGAATGGGGAACGAGCCGATGAATTTCTTAAGTTGCTTGTTCTGCACAAGGACATCGAGCTTGTCGCCGAGGCCGATGTTGTTGGAGATGGCTGTGAGGTCTTTGACGCCTTTCTCGGCGAGGGCGAGGATGAGGTTGGTGGGGCTGCCGGCGGAACCGAAGCCGCCGAACATGATAACGGCGCCGTCCTCGACGTCGGCGATGGCTTCAACGGCGGTTGCGTAGACCTTGTTCACGTGCTCCCTCTCCACTTGCAAGCTGTTTGCCCCCACCGCTTACCGGTAGACCACGATGCGTGTCCCGTAGGTCGCGAAGTCCCAGAAGAACCTGGCGTCGTCGTAAAGCATGCCCACGCAACCGTGGCTGGAGGCAACGTTACCAAAGTAGCTTATCGGGCGCCAGTAGTTGGAGTGCAACGCATACCCGGGGGCGAAATACTGCGCGAAGTACACGTCCTCCAGGTAGTAGCCCTCGGGGTCGTCGTGAGGGACACCCATGGTCTCCGAGTCCATGATGTCCTTCTCCTTGCGGTAGTTGATGCGGAACTCGCCCAGCGGCGTCTCGTAGCCGGGCATGCCTGTCGTCACCAGAGCCACGTAGACTGCCTTGCCGCCCACGAAGGCATACGCCCGTTGCGTAGTGACATTGACCCCGATCCAGCGCTCCTCAGGCCCGTAGGCCACGTTGGGAGGCGGGACCGCGTACGGCAGCTCGGCCTGCGCGATCTCGAACGGCGACGGCACGGGCGTGGGAGTCGGCTCGGGCGTGGGCGTGGGAGCGAGGCGCGTCGCCTCTCTCGCCGCCACCACCTCGTAGAGGAAGATCTCCGCCTGGGCTTCCGTCACGTCCCAGTCGGGCGCCGCCGCTGCCTGCGGTTCTTGCGGAGAAGCGTCTTCGTCTGTCGCATCGGACCACGACACGAGGAAGAAGACGAGGACGGCGATAACGGCTGGAACGGAGAGCCCGAGAAGGAGAACGCGCAACACTCTGCCCCGCATCGTCGTCACAGCCCCTTGCATGCGAGCGTTTTTCGACAGTATACAGACGTGCGCGGAAGGGGTCTAGCCGCGGCGCGGCCTCTCGAGATCGGCGGTGTCGAGGATGATCGTGACGGGGCCGTCGTTCACCAGCTCGACCATCATGTGGGCGGCGAAGCGGCCACTAACAACCGTTATCCCCCTCTCGCGCAGCGCCGCCTCGTACCGCTCGACGAGGGGCCGCGCGATCTCAGGCGCGGCGGCGCGCGTGAAGCTGGGGCGCCGCCCTTTGCGGGAATCGGCGAGGAGGGTGAACTGGCTGACGACGAGCGCTTGCCCACCTGTATCGAGCAGCGACAGGTTGAAGCGGCCCTCGGGATCGCTGAAGATGCGAAGCTCGGCCGTCTTCTCCGCCAGGCGGCGGGCGTCTTCCGGGGTGTCGTCTTGGGCGACGCCGACAAGCGCCACCAGGCCGGCGCCGATCTGGCCGAGGCTCTCGCCGTCGACCGAAACAGAAGCGCGGGTTACCCGTTGGATGACCGCCTTCAACGGCTCTTACCCCGCGGCCGCCTCCGACGCCTTGGCGCCGTCGCCTCCGGGCTTTTCGGCTGCCGGCTCCTTCTTCGTCTCCACAGCCGTCACCGACTCGACTTCCGGGGCGGACGAGCCGACGGGCGAAGGCCTGCGGTTATCGGTCACGTAGAAGCCCTGGGCCTTGAAGAGTATGGGCGGCGGGTACAGCACGCGTCGTGCTTCGCTGCCGCACTGGGGACAAGTTTGGAGAGAGGGGGCGTCGAAGCCCTCTCGCTTCTCGAACTGATGGCTGCACTGGGTACAGCGATACTCATACGTCGGCAAGGGAGACCTCCGAAGTGCTTACCTAGATATTACTTTAGACTAGAATAAGCTTAAGAGGCAACCCGAAGGGGGCACAAGAGGCCCGGGGGAGCGCGCACCGTTGCCTGGCGATAGCGCCCTATGCTATAGTGAGTTGGCTCGCCCGCTACGAATAGAAAGCGGGCGGGTTATTGCAGTTAGCGCATTTCCCGCATTCGCAGGAGGACCATTGGCAGCACCAGTGAGCATGAAATCCCTTCTCGAGGCCGGCGTCCACTTCGGTCATCAGACCCAGCGCTGGGACCCCCGGATGCGCCAGTTCATATTCACCGAACGGAACGGCATCCACATCATCGACCTCCAGCAGACCGTCCAGTACCTGCAGCGCGCCTACGACTTCGTCCGCGACGTCGTCGCCGGCGGGCAGACGCTGCTCTTCGTGGGCACGAAGCGCCAGGCGCAGGACTCCATCGAGAGCGAGGCCCGGCGTTGCAGCATGCCGTACGTCAATAACCGCTGGCTCGGCGGCACGCTCACCAATTTCGGCACTATTCAGAGCCGCATTGACCACCTGGTGCGGCTGGAGGACGCTAAGGCCCGCGGCGAATACGACCGCCTCCCGAAGAAGGAAGTGCTGAAGATCGACAAGGAGATCGAGCGGCTGAACCGGCACTTCGGCGGCATCAAGGAGATGACCCAGCTTCCCGGCGCTCTGTTCATCGTCGACACCACGGCCGAGCGCATCGCCGTGGCGGAAGCGCGCCGCGTGGGCATCCCCATCGTTGCCATGGTCGACACCAACGGCAACCCCGACGAAATAGAGTACCCTATCCCCTCGAACGACGACGCGATCCGCGCCGTGCGGCTCGTCACGTCGCGCATCGCCGACGCCGTGCTCGAGGGGCTGGCGCTGCGAGAGTACACCCCAGAGGAGGCGGAGGTGCTCGCCGGGCAGACGTACAGCGTCTCCCCCGAGGAGCCGGGCCCCGAGGAGCGGGGAGAGGAAGCAGGCGAGGAGGAAGCAGCGCCGGAAGAGACCACCACCAGCGCGGAGACTCCCGAGGCAGAGACCCCAACGGAAGAGGAAAGATAGAGACGATGACACAGGCGAACGTATCTGCGGCCGACGTAAAGGCGCTGCGTGAGAAGACCGGCGCGGGCGTGATGGAGTGCAAGAAGGCGCTGACTGAGGCGGGCGGCGATCAGGAGAAGGCCATCGCGATTCTCCGCGAGCGCGGACTGAGCGTCGCCGAACGGAAGGCGCACCGCGTCACCGGCCAGGGGCTCGTCGAGTGCTACATCCATGCCGGCGGCCGCATCGGGGCGATGGTCGAGGTCAACTGCGAGACCGACTTCGTGGCGCGCACGGACGACTTTAAGACGCTGGCCCGTGACCTGGCGATGCAGGTCGCCGCCCAGGCACCCCTCGCCGTCACCGAAGAAGACCTTCCCACGGAAGCGGACAGCCCTCTCGAAGAGGCCTGCCTTCTCCTCCAGCCCTTCATCCGCGATCCGTCCCGAAAGGTGCAGGACATCGTTAACGACGTCATTGCCAAGACGGGCGAAAACATCAGGGTGCGTCGGTTCGCGCGGTTCGAGCTTGGAAATTAGCCCAGCATGGCCGGGGCGGTCTACAAGCGGGTCCTCCTCAAGCTAAGCGGTGAGGCCCTCGCCGGCGAGGGCCGGTTTGGCATAGACCCTCCCACGCTCGCCGCCACCGCCGAGAAGATCCGGGCCGCCCACAACAACTGCTCTCAAATCGCCGTCGTCATCGGCGCCGGGAACATCCTGCGGGGGATCCGTCTCAGCCAGAGCGAGCAGGGGATGGACCGCGCGACCGCCGACTACGCCGGCATGCTGGCGACGGTCATCAACGCCCTCGCGCTCCAGGACGCGCTGGAACAGACCGGCCTCGACGTCCGGACACAGTCGGCGATAAGCATGCAGCGGGTCGCCGAACCTTACATCCGCCGGCGGGCGATACGCCATCTCGAAAAGGGGCGGGTCGTCATCTTCGCCGGAGGCACGGGCAACCCCTTTATGACAACCGATACGGCGGCCGCCCTGCGCGCGGTGGAGATCGGCGCCGACGTCCTCCTGATGACGAAGAACAAGGTCGACGGCGTATACGAGGCGGACCCGGCGCAGACTGCGGGGGCGCGTCGCTTCGCGGCGCTCAGCTACGCCGACGCCCTCGCCCGCAGACTGCGCGTCATGGACAGCACCGCCCTGGCGCTATGCATGGAAAGCGACCTCCCCGTCATCGTCTTCGACCTGACGCAGCGAGACAGCATAGTCCGCGCCGTTTGCGGCGAGGAGATGGGAACGGTTATCAGCAGCCGGCCGACGTCGTTCGCCGACGCGGCCTCTTAGTCGCAACTCCTTCTCGAAAGAGGTACGACGCCGATGATAGACGAGACGCTTGCCGAAGCGGAACGACGCATGAAGAACGCCGTGAGCGTGCTCCAGCGAGAGCTGGACTCCATCCGTACCGGTCGCGCGCGGCCGGGCCTGGTCGAGCAGCTCAAGGTGGACTATTACGACAGCACTCTTCCCCTTAATCAGCTTGCCACCATAACCGCGCCCGAGCCGCGTCTCATCACCATCCAGCCATGGGACCGGCAAGCGCTGGGGGCAATCGAGAAAGCGATCCAGAAGTCGGACCTCGGGCTCAACCCCATCAACGACGGCCACAGCATCCGGCTCGCCATCCCCCAGCTTACGGAAGAGCGGCGGAAGGAGCTGGTGAAAGTGGTGCACAAGAAGGTGGAAGAAGGCCGGGTGGCCGTCCGCAACGTCCGCCGGCACTCGGTCGAGGAGCTGCGGCTGCTCGACAAGGAAAAGAAGGTGTCGGAAGACGAGGACAGGCGGGCGCAGGAGCAGTTGCAGAAGCTCACCGACCGCTACATCCAGGACATAGACAAGCTGGGTAAAGAGAAGGAAGCGGAGCTGCTGGAGATCTAGATCCGTGTACGTTCTTCGCCTCATGATGCTTCGGGCGCATTCCTCCGGGCCGGTGAATATCGGGAGATCGCTGAAAAAGCCGATCGATGTGCCGGCCACGTCGCACGCCCCTTCCAGAAAGGGCGGCTCGCGGCCTCCCCATCTCAGTTTGACGGGGCACCGCCCCAACCCCCCGGCAGAGGGCTTCGCCCCCTGCACCTCCGCGTCCGGCGCGCCGCGAATCTTGCTTTTCGACCGGGAGCGCAATGCCGTCTTGCCGCCGCCATCGCGCGGCGGTCCCGTCACATGCCGGTGCCAATGAAGCTTCCGAATCATGTCGCCATCATCATGGACGGCAACGGCCGCTGGGCGAAGGAACGCGGCTTGTCGCGCCAGGCGGGACACCGCGCCGGCACGGAAAACATCCGCCGTATCATCGACTACCTGGGTAACCGCGGCGTCCGTTACCTGACCCTCTACGCCTTCTCCACAGAGAACTGGCGGCGCCCCCGGGCCGAGGTCCGCGCCCTCCTCCGTCTGCTGGGAACGGTAATCAAGCGGGAAATACGCGAGTTGCATGAGAAGGGCGTCCGGCTCGTCCACCTCGGCAGCCTCGAGCACCTTTCGCCCGAGCTGCGAAAGCAGGTGCTGGATGCCGTCGACCTGACGAAGGACAATACGCGGATGACGGTGGCGGTGGCGTTCGACTACGGTGGGCGTGCCGAGATCGTTGACGCCGCGCGGCGGATCGCCGCCGAAGGGCTCTCGCCGGAGGAGATCGACGAGGACGCGTTCGCCGCCCGCCTGTACACGGCCGGTCTGCCCGACCCCGACCTCGTCATCCGCACCGCAGGCGAGATGCGGCTCTCCAACTTCCTCGTCTGGCAGGCAGCATACGCCGAGTATTATTCGACGCCTGTCTACTGGCCGGACTTCGGGCCGGAGGAGATGGAGAAGGCGCTGCAGGAGTACGCCCGCCGCGAACGGCGCTTCGGCGGCGTCGGCTAGACGAAGGGATGCGCCCGGCAGAGAGCAGCCGGGAAACTCAGGAGGCAGGACGCATGCTGAAGCTGCGGGTCGCTAGCGCAATCGTCGCCTTGCCGCTGATTGTCCTGCTCATCTGGGCCGGCGAATGGTGGTATGCCTCCGTCGTCGCCCTCATCCTCCTCGTCGCCACGCTCGAGTTCCACAACGCCCGCGGCACCTGGCTCCAACCGCTCGCCGTCCTGAGCGCCGGACTATCCGCTTTCCTGGCCGTCGCCGCGCACCTCGGCCTCGACTGGATGACGTGGGTAGTCACGGGCCTCGTCGTCATCCCGCTCCTCTGGATCACGTTCACGAGCGACACCCCGACGGCGCTCACGGACTGGTTCTGGACCGCCGGCGCCGTGCTCTACCTCGGCTGGCTGGGGAGCCACCTCGTGCTGCTGCGCGACCTCGACGACGGGCGCGACTGGGTGTACCTGACGGTCTTCTCCGTCTTCGCCACCGACACCGCCGCCTACTTCGGCGGGCGCGCCTTCGGCCGGAGGGCGCTCGCGCCGTCCGTCAGCCCGGGCAAGACGGTCGAGGGGGCGTTTTTCGGGTTTGCCGCCGGCCTGGCCGCCGTCCTCCTCTTCAACTACTTCCTGGGGCTGCGCAAGGAGGCCGCGCTCATCATTCCCCTTGCGCTGCTGCTGCCGCTCGCCGCCCAGCTCGGCGACCTCGTCGAGTCGAAGCTGAAGCGGAGTATGGAGATCAAGGAGGCGAGCCACCTCATACCCGGCCACGGCGGCCTGATGGACCGGCTCGATAGCGTCCTGCTGACGGTCGTGGTGGTATACTATTACTTGACGTGGGTACTTCCGTAAAAGGCCTCGCGGTACTCGGCTCCACGGGATCCATCGGACGTCAGGCCCTCGACGTGGTGCGAGGGCTGCGTCATCGTTTCCGTATCATCGCCCTCGCTGCGGGGCGGAACGTCACACTCCTCGAAGAGCAGGCGCGGGAGTTTTCGCCCCGTCTCATCTGCCACAGCGGAAACGAACCGGCGCCCGGGGGCGTTATAGCCTTTAGAGGCGCCCAATGGGCCTCGCTGGAGGAGATGGCGGTCCACCCCGAGGTGGACATCGTGGTGGCGGCCACATCCGGCAAGGCCGGCCTCTTCCCGACGCTGGCGGCGCTGCGCGCGGGCAAGAGCGTGGCGCTGGCCAATAAGGAGGCGCTTGTCATGGCGGGGAAGCTCGTCATGCAGGCGATGGCCGAGGGCAGCGGCGAGATACGTCCTGTCGATAGCGAGCACAGCGCGATCTGGCAGTGCTTGCGCGGCGAGAAGCACTCCGACGTCAGCCGGATCATTCTCACCGCTTCTGGGGGAGCTTTCAGGGACAAGAGCCTGGAAGAGCTGCGACGGGTCACGCCGGAAGAGGCGCTGCGGCACCCGACCTGGCGCATGGGGCGCAAGATAACCATCGATTCGGCGACGCTGCTGAACAAGGGGCTGGAGGCCATAGAGGCGCACTGGCTCTTCGGCGTGCCTTTCGAGAGGATTGAAGTAGTGATGCATCGCGAGAGCATCGTCCACTCGTTGGTGGAGTTCGCGGACGGCTCCCTTAAGGCGCAACTCGGGCTGCCCGACATGCGGCTGCCCATACAGTACGCCCTCTCTTACTCCGAGCGTCTCCCTATGCCCTCGCTGCCGCATCTCGACCTCAAGCAGGTGGGAGCGCTCCACTTCGAGCAGCTCGATCTCAAGCGGTTCCCCTGCCTTGCCCTGGCGCTCGAGGCGGGGCATCGAGGCGGCACCTGTCCAGCCGTGCTCACCGCCGCCGATGAGGTGGCAGTCGGGCACTTCCTGGCCGGACGCATCGGCTTCATGGAAATTGCGTCGGTAATCCAGGAGACTCTGGACAGGCACGAGCCCGTGGCGGAGCCGGACCTGAGCGAGGTGCTTGAGGCCGACGCCTGGGCGCGGAAGCAGGCCGACGACCTTGTGAGAGCGAAGACGTGAGCGACATTATCAATTCATTCGTGCCCTTCTTCTTCATCATCGTGCTGCTGATACTCGTGCACGAGATCGGGCACTTCACCGCCGCGAAGCTGTTCGGCGTGCGCGTGCTCGAGTTCGGCGTAGGCTTCCCGCCGCGTCTCGCCGCCGTGAAGCGCGGCGACACGGAGTACTCGGTCAACGCCCTGCCCCTCGGCGGCTTCGTGCGCCTGCTCGGCGAGGAAGACCCCTCCGATCCCGCCAGCCTCGCCGCCAAGTCGCGGCCGGTGCGCATCATCGTCCTTTCGGCGGGGGCGTTGATGAACTTCGTGCTCGCCATCGTCCTGTTCAGTGTCGCTTACATGATCCCCAGGGAGGTCTCGGTCGGGCGGCCCATCATAAACGAGGTCGTGGCCGGGTCGCCGGCAGAGGAAGCGGGGTTGCAGACCGGCGACATCATCTACGAGATAAACGGGCGAGAGATCAAGAACACGCAGGAGGCCAGCTACAACATCCGGCTTAACCTGGGCGAGACGATGACGATGACGGTGAAGCGGGGCCGCGAGTTCGTTGACCTGCGGGTCAGGGCGCGATGGGCGCCGCCCGAGGGCCAGGGGCCGACGGGCATTCAGATAGCGCCCCAGTACCCGTTCACGGAGATGCAATCGTACCCGCCATGGAAGGCCGTGCCACTGGGCTGGCGCGCGTCCTTCGACGCCCTGAAGCTCGCCCGCAACGAGGTGATCGCCTGGATCAAGGGCGCGAGCAGCCCGCAGGTGGCGGGCCCGGTGGGCATCGCCCAGGCAACGGGTGAGGTGGTGAAGGAAGCGGGATGGAAGTCGCTTACCGACCTGGCGGCGCTCCTCAGCATCAACCTGGCGGTGATAAACATACTCCCTCTGCCCATGCTCGACGGCGGACGCATCGTCTTCGTGCTGCTCGAAATACTGCGTCGCGGCCGGCGCATCGCGCCCCAGCGGGAGGCGCTGGTGCACCTGATCGGGCTGGTCTTCTTCATGACGCTCTTTGTGGTCATCAGTTACTTTGATATCGTGCGCATCATAAGGGGCGAGAGTTTCTTCCGTTGACGGCGCGCAGGCCCAGCAAAGCAGTACACATCGGCGACGTGACGGTGGGCGGTGGGGCGCCCATTGTCGTCCAATCGATGACGAACACGAGGACGGAGGACTCCGCTTCGACCCTGCGCCAGATATACGATCTCGCCGAGTTGGGCTGCGAGATCGTCCGCGTGGCGGTGCCTGACCGTCGCGCGGCGGACGCCCTGCCCGAGATCGTGCGTCATACCCCGGTGCCGCTCGTCGCCGATATCCACTTCGACTCCCGCCTGGCGCTGGCAGCGCTGCGCGCCGGTGTGCACGCACTGCGCTTGAACCCGGGGAACATACGCGACCCCGAGAAGGTGCGCCAGATAGCGCGAGAAGCGAAGGCGCGCGGCGCGCCCATCCGCGTGGGGGTGAACGCCGGCAGCCTGCCGCCTTTGCCTCCGCTCCAAGACGGCGAACTGCCGCCCTCCACCGCCGAGCGGATGGTCGCGGCGGCGTTGTGGGAAATACGCCTCCTCGAAGAGATGGACTTCGACCTGATTAAGGTCTCGCTCAAGGCGTTCGACGTCCCCACGATGGTGGAGGCCAACCGTCTGCTCGCCCCGAAGGTCCCCTACCCGTTCCACCTCGGCGTGACGGAGGCGGGCACGCCGGCGGCGGGCGCCGTCCGCAGCGCCGTCGGCATCGGCATACTGCTGGCCGAGGGCATCGGCGACACGATCCGTGTCTCCCTCGCCGCCGATCCGACGCAGGAGATACCCGTCTGTTGGGAGATACTCAGCGCGCTGGGGCTGCGGCGCCGTGGCGCGACGGTCATCGCCTGCCCCACCTGCGGCCGCGCTGAGATCGACCTCATACCGCTGGCGGAGCGGGTTGAGGAACACTTCCGCAAGCTCGGCAAGCCGATAACGGTTGCCGTTATGGGCTGCGTCGTCAACGGCCCCGGCGAAGCGCGACAGGCGGATGTGGGGCTCGCCGGGGGCAAAGAACGAGGCGTGATATTCAGGCGGGGAGAGATAGTGCGGACCGTGGAGGAAAGGGACTTTCTCGCGGCCCTCATCGAGGAGGGAGAGAAGTTCCTCACCGGAGGGTGAGTCGTGAACTTCGACGCCTTCGCCATCGCCATACTCCTTCTCCTCTGGGCGGGCATCGGCGTGCTCCCATGGCTTGTGCTTGCCGTCGTTCACCACGGGCAGGACGTCCTGCTGACGCTGCCGCTGTCCATCGTTGGAGGCATAGTGGGCGGCCTGCTGGTCCCCGCGCTCGGGTTCACGGACGACAGGAGCCTGCTCATCAGCATGCCAATCGCGTTCATGGGCGGGCTTCTCTTTACAATCGCCACGGTCTACTGGGGCCACCTCCGGCTGAGGGACCTCCACTGAAAACGTTCCCCCGCGACCTTCGCCGGTTCAGTATGGGGCGGCATCTTGCCCGCACGCCGGGCCGGCGCGATGCGGCCCGCCATTGACCCACCCTCGCTCGTGCTCTATTCTCGAAAAAAGCCCCCGAATTGAGGATGCCCTATGCGCATGAGCCACCTCTTCAGCAAGACGCTTCGTCACGTCCCCGCTGAGGCCGAGACGCCGAACCACCAGCTCCTTCTTCGGGCAGGGCTGATCCAGCAACTCACGGCCGGCGTTTACAGCTACCTCCCCCTCGGCTGGCGCGCTTTGCTGAAGATACGTCAGATCATCCGCGAGGAGATGGACGCCGCCGGCGGCCAGGAGGTGATGTTGCCCGCCCTCCAGCCGCTCGACATGTGGGAGGAGTCGGGCCGACGGGAAGCGTTCGGCCAGATACTGTTCACGCTGCGGGACCGCCGCGAGCGCGAGCTCGCCCTCGGGCCGACCCACGAGGAGGTGGTGGTCGACCTGTTCAAGCGATTGGTGCAGAGCTACCGCGACCTGCCGGTGCTCGTCTACCAGATGCAGACGAAATTCCGCGACGAGCCGCGCCCCCGTGGCGGTCTCATGCGGACGCGCGAGTTCACGATGAAAGACCTCTACAGCTTCGACGCCGACGACGCCGGCCTCGACGTCAGCTACGAGAAGATGCTGCGCGCCTACAAGCGCATATTCGACCGCTGCGGCGTGCCCACGGTCGTCGTCGAGGCCGACCCCGGCCCCATCGGCGGGCGCGATAATCAGGAGTTCATGCACCTGACGCCCGTGGGCGAGGACTCCGTCCTCATCTGCCCTGAGTGCGGCTACGCGGCGAACACGGAGCGGGCCGACTTCCAGAAGCAACGCGTGGAGCCGGAAGAGCCGCTGCCCGTGGAGGAGATCGCCACGCCCGGCCAGAAAACGATAGACGACCTTGTGCAATTCCTCGGCATCCCGCGCGAGAAGACGCTCAAGGCGGTCTTCTACGCCTCCGACGGGCAGCCTGTCTTCGTCGCCATACGCGGCGACCTCGAAGTGAACGAGACGAAGCTGCGCAACGCTCTCGGCGGCGGCGAGCTGCGCCTGATGGACGACCGCGAGGTCCAGGAGGCGGGCCTGGTCGCGGGGTCGGCGTCGCCCGCGGAGTTGCGCGGCGTGAAAGTGGTCGCTGACGATTCCGTCCTCGACTCGCCGAACCTCGTGGGCGGCGCCAACAAGCCCGACACCCACCTCCGCAACCTTAACTACGACCGCGATTGGCGGGCCGACGTCGTCCGCGACATCGCCCTCGCCCGGGCGGGCGACGCCTGCGCCCGCTGCGGCACGCCGCTCGAGTTGCACCGCGCCATCGAGATGGGGCACATCTTCAAGCTGGGCACAGTCTACAGCGACAAGCTCGGCGCGACGTTCCTCGACAGCGAGGGGAAGGCGCGGCCTGTCGTCATGGGCTGCTACGGCATCGGAGTCGAGCGGCTGCTTGCCACAGTGATCGAAGCGAACCACGACGATAAGGGCATCATCTGGCCGGCGAGCGTGGCGCCCTACCACGTACACCTGGTGGCGCTGAACGTGGAGACGCCACCGGTCCGCGAGGCCGCCGAGAAGCTGTACGCCGACCTCCAGGCGGCGGGGGTCGAGGTGCTGTACGATGACCGCGAGGAGTCGCCGGGGGTCAAGTTCAACGACGCCGACCTGCTGGGGATGCCGCTGCGGGTGACGGTCAGTCCGCGCACGCTCGCGAAAGACAGCGTGGAGTTGAGGAGTCGCCGGGAGACGGAATCGTCGCTCGTTCCACTCTCTTCTGCCGTTGCCGCCATTGCCGACCGCAATCGTAGCGAGACTTAGGCTGCGCATTGGAGGCATTACTATCCCCGCGCCGTGAACGACACGGCCACCCGCCAACCAGCCAACGTTAGTCTTTGCGGGCGACGGCGACGAGGTTGACGCGCAGCGCCGCCAGGAAGCCGAACCGGTTGACCAACCGCTCGTACCCCACCCCTACCGCGTACGCCAGCGGATGAAACGCCAGGTACTCCGGCTCCGTCTCGAAGCGCTCCAGACGCTCAACCGTCAGCCCCGCCCCCTCCAGCAGACGCCGCAGCTTTCCCGGCGTGTTCGCGCGGTAGAGCGTCGGAAAGACGTCCTGCGCATCGACGCCCCGCGAGCGGTTTATCTTCACGTGCAGGCGCTGCGGCAACATCGACGCGACGAGCGGCACGTAGTGGAAGCGGTTCGGCGTGAGCAGCAGCAGGCGGCCGCCCCCTCGCAGCACCCGCGCCATCTCGCGAAACGCCCGCTCCGGCTCGCGGAGATGCTCGATCATGTGGCTCGACAGCACGAGATCGAACGCGGCGTCGCGGAAGGGGAGCGACGTCACGTCGCCGCGCACGCCGTCGCCGATGTTGGGGTTGCCGCGCAGCTCCGATGTCACGTCCACGCCGACGACGCGCGCGCCCGCGGCCGTCTCGTAGCGGAAGACGCGCCCGCTGCCGCACCCGGCGTCCAGCACGAGCGCGGCGCCCTCGCTGAGCTCGCGTATCGCGTCCTCGAAGCGCCTGTACATCCCGCGGAAATCCGCCGGATAGAAGCGGGCCCGCAGCTGTTCCTTACGCCAGCCAAAGCCGAGAAACTTCATACACGCCTCATACAAAAAACGCCTTTCGGCCTTCTCTCGTCACCCCTCAAGGCGCTCCCGCCCAGGCGCATTTTAGCCCCTCGACCCTTGCAAACGCACCTCTGAAGTGATATATTAGCCTCAGACTTGGAAACTCTTCGGGAGTGGGTGGAACCCACTTTTTTATTGACCGGACGGGTGAGCCGGAGGTCAAGGGGTTCTTGTCTGGTATGAAAAGCGACTTCTTAATGGCAATAACGCAACTGGCGGCGGAGAAGAACCTGCCCCGTGAGATGGTGCTCGAGGCGGTGGAATCGGCGCTGGCCTCCGCTTACAAGAAGGACCAGACGGCCGTCAGCAACGTCGTCGTCCGCATTGACCGCGAGACGGGCGCCGTGCGCGTCTTCAACCAGAAGACGGTGGCGGCGGAGGTGACCGACCCCCGCATCGAGCTGACCGTCGAGGAGGCGCGCAAGTTCAAGCCCGACGCCGTCGTCGGCGACGTCATCGAGTTCGAGACGAAGCCCACGGACGGCGGCCGCATCGCCGCCCAGACGGCGAAGCAGGTCGTCCTCCAGCGTCTGCGGGAGGCGGAGCGCGAGCTCGTGTTCGAGGAGTACTCGGGCAAGGAGAGCGACATCGTCTCCGGCATCGTGCAGCGCTTCGAGGGCAAGAACGTGATCATCGATCTTGGGAAGGCGGAGGCGGTGCTCCCGCCGCAGGAGCAGGTGAAGACGGAGCACTACCGGCCGGGACAGCGTCTGAAGCTGTACCTGCTGGAAGTCTTCAAGTCGAACAAGGGGCCGCAGGTCACCGTCTCCAGGACGCACAAGAACCTCCTGCGCCGCCTGTTCGAGCTAGAGGTGCCGGAGATCTTCAAGGGCACCGTAGAACTGCGCTCTATCGCGCGCGAGGCCGGCTACCGCAGCAAGGTGGCCGTGTGGTCGTCGCAGGAGGGGATCGACCCCGTGGGAGCGTGCGTGGGCCTGCGGGGGATCCGCATACAGAACATCGTGAACGAGCTGGGCGGCGAGCGGATCGACGTCGTGCAGTGGGACCCCGATCCCGCCCGCTTTGTCGCCAACGCCCTCAGCCCGGCCCAGGTGGTCAGGGTCAGCGTGAACGAGGCCGAGAACACAGCTTCGGTGATCGTGCCTGACCGGCAGCTCTCACTCGCCATCGGCAAGGAAGGGCAGAACGCCCGCCTGGCGGCCAAGCTGACAGGCTGGCGGATCGACATCCGCAGCGAGTCGATTGCGCAGCAAGAGGTCGCGCCGGAGGCTGAGGCGGAAGCGGCGCCCGCTCCCAAGAAAGCCGCGAAGACGGCCCCTGCAGCCGCCGTCGCCGAAGCCGAGGCGCAGCGAGCAGAAGCCCCTGCAGAAGAAGAACGGCCCCTCACGCCGGAGGAAGAAGCGGTGCTCGCCGCCGCTCGGGCGGAAGAGGAGGCGGAGCCGGCCGCCGCCGAGGCAGAGGCCGAAGCGCCAATCGCTGAGGTGCCTGCCCCCGCCGAAGCGAAGCCGCACATCCGCTTTGCGGAAGAGCTGCTTCGTCCCGCTCCCGCCGGCAAGAAACGTGTCAAGGGCCGCAAAGGGGCGGAGACCGAAAAGGAAGCGGAAGCCGCCCGCGTGAAGCGGCAGAAGAAGAGCCGCCGGCCCCTTTACGACGAAGAACTCGACGAATGGGAAGAGTAGCACAGACGGTGGAGAAGAAGGCTGCGCCCCTGCGCACCTGCGTGAGCTGCCGCGAAATATCCGTCAAGCGCGGCCTCATACGGCTCGTCCGCACACCGGCGGGGAACGTCGAGGTCGACGAGACGGGGAAGAAGGCAGGACGGGGCGCGTACCTCTGCCGGCGCTACGAGTGCTGGCAAGAAGCGCTTAAGAAAGAAAGACTGGGAAAGGCTCTTCGCGTTCGGCTCCAGGAAGCGGACAGAGAGGCCCTCAAGGCGTACGCCGACGAGTTCCTGAAGCCGGAACCGGGCGAGAAGGCATCCTGAGCACGACATGAACAAGGAGACCCGCGGCTCCCGCGCCACAACGAAATCGACCGCCCCCTCAGGGAACGGCCAGAAGACGGTCGAGATCCCACGCACTCTGACCGTGAAGGAGCTCAGTGACCTTGTCGGCATGTCGCCGATCGAGGTCATCAAAGAGCTCATCAAGAATGGGATCATGGCCAGCATCAACCAGGTGATCGACTACGATACGGCGGCGATCATCGTGCACGACCTCGGCTTCGAGCCGGAGCCGGCAGCCGCGGCGGAACCGCCGGAGGTCCGCGGAGCGCTGGAGGAGGCGGAGAAGGTTGTCGGCGAAGAGGAGGAAGGCAACCTGCAACCGCGGCCGGCCGTCGTCACCATCATGGGCCACGTCGACCACGGCAAGACAAGCCTCCTCGACGTCATCCGCGAGAGCAACATCACCGCCGAAGAGGCCGGCGGCATGACCCAGCACATCGGCGCCTACCAGGTTACGGTCGATGGCCAGCGGATCACTTTCCTCGACACCCCCGGCCACGAAGCGTTCACAGCCATGCGGGCGCGCGGCGGCAAGGTCGCCGATATCGCCGTCCTCGTTGTCGCGGCGGACGACGGCGTTATGCCGCAGACGATAGAGGCGATCTCACACGCGAAGGCGGCGGGCGTCCCCATCGTTGTGGCGCTGAACAAGATCGACCTGCCGGGCGCAAACCCCGACCGCGTCAAGCAGCAGCTCGCGGAGCATGGCCTGATGCTGGAGGAATGGGGCGGCGACGTCATCTGCGTGCCCGTATCGGCGAAGACACGGGAAGGCATTCCCGATCTTCTGGCGAACATCCTCGTGGTCGCCGAGGTGGCCGATTTGAAGGCTAACCCCGATCGGCCGGCGCGGGGCGTCGTCGTCGAGGCAGGTCTCGACACGACCAGGGGCGCGATGGCTACCGTCCTCGTGCAGACGGGAACGCTGAAGCAGGGCGACTCGATAATCATCGGCGAGACTTACGGCAAGATAAAAGCAATGTTCAACGAGCACGGCCGCCACATCAAATCGGCGGGGCCGGGCTCCCCGGCAAAGGTGCTGGGGCTGAGCGCCGTACCGCAGGCCGGAGAGGTGGTCACCGTAGTGCCGGACGAGAAGACGGCGCGGGCGGTGGTGCAGGAACGCCAGCGTCAGCGCGAGGCCGCCGCCCTGCGAGAGCAACGGGCGGTCAGCCTGGAGACGCTCTTCGGTGAGATAAGCGCCGGCAAGGTCAAGGAGCTCAACGTCGTCTTGAAGACCGACGTCCAGGGGAGCATCGAGCCGATACGCGACTCGCTGGAGCGCCTGAGCACGGAGCAGGTGCGGGTGAACGTCATCCACGCCGCATCGGGCAGCATCACAGAGTCCGATATTAACCTGGCGCTTGCTTCGAACGCCATTGTCGTCGGCTTCAACACGCGGCCGGAGCCGGGCGCGCGGCGCCTGGCGGAGAACGAAGGCATTGTCGTGCATCTCTACAGCGTCATCTACGAGCTGGTGGAGGACATCGAAAAGGCGCTGAAAGGGCTGCACGAGCCCGTGTACAGGGACGTCGTCGAGGGTCACGCGGAGGTGCGCCGGGTATTCAAGATTAGCCGCGTCGGCAACATCGCCGGATGCTACGTGCGCGACGGTACGGTTACGCGCGGCGCTCTCGCCAACGTGGAGCGTGAGGGAGAAGTGATCGCGCGCAGCACGGTCGCAAGCTTGAAGCGGTTCAAAGATGACGTGCGCGAAGTGCAGGCAGGCTACGAGTGCGGCATCGGCCTCAGCGACTTCCACGACTTCCAGGAAGGAGACGTTCTCTCCTTCTACCGGCGCGAGCGCGTCTCCTGACCGGGCGCCGTCGTTCCTCCCACAGGAAGCCTCCACCTGAAAGAGCCTCATCATGAGCAGGCGCATCGAACGTCTCAACGACCAGTTCCGCGAGGAGATAAGCTACCTCCTGCGCCGCCAGGTAAAGGATCCCCGTCTGGGCGGACTGATCACCGTAACCCACGTTGAAACGTCCGCCGACCTCGCCCACGCAAAGGTGTTCGTCAGCGTGCTGGGGAGCGAGGAAGAGCGGGAAGAGACGCTGAAGGGCTTGGAGGCCGCCGCCGCCTTCATGCGCCACGAGCTCAGCCGCCGCCTGTCCCTGCGCCGCACGCCCCGGCTCAGCTTCCGCCGCGACGACTCCCTCGAACAGGGCGCCCACGTGCTCGACCTGCTGCGGGAGGTTGAGGAGCAGGAGAAGGGCCCGGGTTGAGCGCCGACGGCATACTCAACGTCTACAAGCCGCCCGGGTGGACGTCTTTCGACGTCGTGCGCGTGGTGCGGCGTCGCACGAGGGCGCGGCGCGTCGGCCACGCAGGAACGCTCGATCCGACGGCCGAGGGCGTCCTTCCCGTATGCATCGGCCGCGCCACACGTATCGTCGAGTACCTGCTCGACGCTGGCAAGCGGTACCGCGCGCGCATCCGCCTCGGCATCGTCACTGATACGTACGACGGCGAGGGCGAGGTCGTGCGCACAGGCGACCCCTCGGGCGTGACGCGACAGATGGTGGAAGACGTCCTTCCTTCGTTCGCCGGCGAGATCAGCCAGATACCGCCCGCGTTCAGCGCCGTGAAGCACGAAGGGACGCCGCTCTACCGGCTGGGGCGGTCGGGGAAGCCGGCGCAGGCGCAGCCGCGGCAGGTGCGCGTCTACTCGATATCGCTCCTGGCGTTCGAGCCGCCTATCGTGACCATCGAGGTGGAATCGGGGCGCGGCGTTTACCTGCGCACACTCGCGTTCGACCTGGGGGAGCGTCTGGGCTGCGGGGCGCACCTGGAACACCTCGTCCGCCTGGCGGTAGGGCCGTTCGAAGCGCGCTGCTCCATCACGATGGGTGAGCTACAGCAGGCCTTCGAGGACGCAACGTGGGAGGAGCTCCTTTATGCGCTCGACTGCGCGCTACTGGACAGATACGCCGCAATCCTCGGCGAGGAGACGCGCGAATGGGCGGCCCACGGACGCGCCGTCGAGCTGACGCCGCTTGACGCCACGAGGGCCGCGTCGGTTGCCGAAGGCACGCTGTGCCGCGCTTATTCGCAGGACGGACTGCTCGTCGCGCTCCTGCGCTACGAGGGCGCTGGCTTCGTTTGGCGGCCGGAAAAGGTGTTCCGCCCGCCTTGACGCCCGCCCCAGTGACCGCCAACCCTGAACTAGCGCTCGTGACTCCGTCTACCCGACCGCCCGGAGACTGCCCACGCGACCATCAGCACGGCCGACAGGCCCAGTACGCCGACGGCCGCTGACGGCGCCCAGCCCAAGCCACGCTCTGATTGAGGCGCGCCGCTGGCGGGCAGCGCCCCGTCACCGCCGCTCACCGGGGGAACGGGGGCACTCACGACCGTTGCTGAGGCCTCAGGAGTCTCGCCACTCAAAAGCAGAGCCTCTGCACATCGTCCGGCTAGCCGGGGGTAGAGTGCCACAGCAGCCAGGACCGTCAGGACGGCGGTGATGGCTATCCGTCTCATCTTGATCTCCTTCCTCCTCGCCTGATCAGCGAAGGAGTCTCTCTGTCACGGCCCGAAGGCTACGTCGGCATATACGTAATCAGCGCTCGGGCCCAGGGGGCTCGCCTACGTCCTGACGACGCCGCCTCCTGTACGTGGGAAATTGCACTGTTTGGGGGCGCCGCCCACAGGAATATTCACCTTCTGGGAACATGCGCTGCTGATCTCACTGCCGTCGGTCCAAGCGATCTTCGTATCGTAGAGCGTGTGCGATCCGCTGGTATATCCGTTGTACATTCGTACGTACACATTGCCAGCCCGGTTCGGAGTAGGCGTCGATCCTCCACGTAAAGATCAGCGGGTAGTCATCGCGAACGACGGGTCGCAGCTTGACCAGACGGCCCTCGAAAGCGACCGGAGGAAGAAGGCCGTTATTCACGCTTCATCGCCTGCGTCGTTTGGGTCGTGTGCCCGCGCCGGCGCGTTATGAAACTTCCTACCATATCCTTGCCTGTTAATACTTGGACGATACTGCCCCCCCCGCACTGTCAACCCTTTTATGTAAACATGCAGCAGATTCTTTCAAGCACGCCCTCTAGCCACGGCAGATGCCCGAAAAAGTATTGGTGGAGGCAAATGGGGTCAATTGGGGCCAAATCTCTTGACACGGACTCAGGAACGGCTATCATGCAAGCAACATTGGGTGTGACGGCGAAGGCGCCGAGAAAGGGCGGGGGTAAGACCCCGCAGTTCTTAAGAAGGGAGTAACATCGGATGCAGGCATACTGTCTAAAGTGCCGACAGACGAGGGAGATGAAGAACGCCCAGAAGGTGACGATGAAGAACGGCAAGCCGGCGACGAAGGGCGAGTGCCCCGTCTGCGGCACGAAGATGTATCGCATCGGCAAGGGCTAGGCCGGCCAGCACGACTTCCTTTCTCTAAGCCAGTAGTCCCTCTGTAGCGCCCCGGGATGGCGACCGTCTGGGTCGCTGTCCCCTTTTTTCGGGCGGAGCCAACCTCTCGACGCGCCCGACGGCAGACTGGCCGAACGGCGGCCATTGCGCTACATTAGAATTAGAGCTTGCCGCTCAGACAGGCCAACTGCTAGAATGCAGCGGGTTTTGCCCGCTCCACTGGAACGCTTATCAGGAGAGATAAGGTTGGGCAAGATTAACGTTGCCATCATCGGCGTAGGGAATTGCGCCTCCTCCCTCGTTCAGGGCGTCACCTATTACCGCGGAGCGAAGGCCGGCGCGGTGATCCCCGGGATCATGCACGCCGAGCTCGGCGGCTACGCCATAAGCGACATCGAGTTCGTGGCCGCCTTCGACATCGACGCCAACAAGGTGGGCAAAGACCTCGCTGAAGCTATCTACACCCCCCCCAACAACACCTACCGCTTCGCCGACGTCCCCAAGCTGGGGGTGCGCGTCCACCGCGGCATGACGCACGACGGCCTCGGCAAGTACCTGTCGCAGATCATCCGCAAGGCCCCGGGCCCGACCGACGACATTGTCGACATACTCCGCCGGACGGAGACGCACGTCGTCATCAACTATCTGCCCGTCGGCTCAGAGGAAGCGACGAAGTGGTACGTAGAGCAGGTGCTCACGGCCGGCTGCGGCTTTGTCAACTGCATTCCCGTCTTCATCGCGCGAGAGCCGTACTGGCAGGGCCGGTTCACCGACCGCGGGCTGCCCGTCATCGGCGACGACATCAAGTCGCAGGTGGGCGCGACGATCGTCCACCGCGTCCTGACGCGCCTCTTCCGCGACCGCGGCGTCCGCATCGACCGCATGTACCAGATCAACTTCGGCGGCAACACCGACTTTCTCAACATGCTAGAGAGGGAGCGGCTGGAGTCGAAGAAGATATCAAAGACGGGCGCTGTCACCTCACAGCTCGACTACGAGCTGCCGGAAGAGAACATCCACGTGGGGCCCAGCGACTACATCCCCTGGCTTCAGGACCGCAAGTGGTGCCACATTCGCATGGAAGGGACGACCTTCGGCGACGTGCCCCTGAACCTGGAGCTCAAGCTCGAGGTGTGGGATAGTCCCAATTCCGCCGGTGTGGTGATCGACGCCATACGGTGCTGCAAGCTGGCGCTCGACAGGGGCATGTCCGGGGCCCTCATTGCCCCTTCCGCGTACTTCATGAAGTCGCCGCCGCAGCAGTTCACCGACGACCGCGCCCGTGAAATGGTAGAGGAGTTTATCGCGCAGAGCGAAGCATGATTGTCTACTGGATCTTCCGACTCATAATCGTCCTGGCACGTCCCTTCCCTCCCAAAGTTGGTTACTTTTTCGCCCGGATCATTGCCGACATTTGCTACCTGTTCTTTCGGGAGCAGCGGCGCGCCCTCAAGGACGCCATGGCGCGGGTGCTGAACACGGACAACGAGAAGGAGATAAGCCTCGCCGCCCGCCGCTCGTTCCGGAATTTTGGCAAGTACGTGATCGACTTCATCCACTTCTTCGACTCGACTCCGGAAGAGGTGCGGCGCCGCATCGTCTTCGATCATATCGAGCGCATCGACGAGGCGATGGCTGCGGGCCGGGGCGTTATCTTCATAACCCTACACTTCGGCAACTGGGACATGGGCGCGGCCGGACTCGCCGCCTACGGCTACCCGGTGAACGTGGTAGCGGAGACGTTCCGTTATCCGCAGATGAACGCTCTCGTGCAGGGGTCGCGCCGGCACCTGGGGATGAAAGTGACGCCGATGGAGAAGGTGGGGCCCGGCATCATCCGCGCCCTGCGGCGGGGAGAGATCCTCGCCCTGCTCATCGACGCGCCGGAGCCCGGCGGCACAGCGAAAGTCGACTTCTTCGGCTCGCCGATGGAGGTGCCGGTAGGGCCCGCCCGCATCGCCCTGCGGACGGGCGCCCGCGTCATGCCGGCGGTCCTCCTGCGAGTGCGAGGCGAGGAGGACAAGATCCGGCCGGTTGTCGACTTCGACTTCGCGTTTGAGAAGACGGGCGACGAGGAGGAGGACGTCCGCCGCCTTACGCAGCAGATCATGTGGTCGCTCGAGCGGCTCATCCGCCACGATCCCGACCAGTGGTTCATCTTCCACCCCCTCTGGAACCGGTCGGCCAGGGTACCGCAGAGAGAGCGGGCCCTGGCGCCCGAACCCTGAGGTCGCCGCGGCCTCTATGTTCAAGTACCTCGCCTTCGTTCTCATTTACCGGCTATTGGGCTGGCTCCCCACCGCGGCCGCTTACTTCATCGCTGCCCGCGCGGCGACCCTCGTCTACTACCTTCGCCCCCGGCTGCGACGGAACGTCCAGGCGAACATCAGGGTGATAATGGGGCCCGACACCGACCCCGCGCAGGTGCGCGCGAAAGCGAAGGAGGCCTTCCGCAACCTCGCCTTCTACTACGCCGACCTCCTCCAGATGCCGCGGCTGAACGTGGCGAAGTTCTACGAGAACAACCTGACGACGCATAACCTGCACTACGTACTCGAAGCCGTCAGTTCCGGACGGGGCGTCGTCGTGGCGAGCGCGCACCTGGGCAACCCGGAGCTCGTGTTGCAGGCCGCGGGCGCCATCGGCATAAGGGCGCTGGGAATCACCGAACCCCTCAAGCCGAAACGGCTCTCCGATTTCATCCACCGTCTGCGCGAGAGCAAGGGGCAGACCTTTCGCCCCGTCAGCCTTTCGACGATGAAAGAGGCGCTCCGCTGGCTCTCGGAAGGGAGGGCGGTCTCAATTCTTTGCGACCGCGACATCCAGCGCACGGGCGTGCCGATGCCGTTCCTCGGCCACGAGGTGCGTCTGCCCGTGGGCGCGGCCCACCTCGCGCTGCGGACGGACGCCGTGCTCATTCCCATGTTCTGCCGGCGGACGCACGGGAAGCACTTCGAGGTGTACACGGAGCCGCCCATCGAGATGACGCGCACGGGCAACGAGGCCGCGGACGCGCTGGCCAACACGCAAAAGGTCGTTGCCTACATCGAGAAGTACCTGCGGATGGACCCTGGACAGTGGATGGTGCTGGACCGGTTCTGGGAGCAGCCGGGGAGGGAAAAGTCCCCCTGATTCACCGCTGCCGCTTCTTTGCTTATAATACGGGGTTGGGGCGAGGCTAGACCTCGTCCGAGGCTTTGATGAGGGCAACAACATGATCAAGCAAGAGATCGCTGGGCTGGTGGCGGAAGCCGCTCAAGAGGCGCGCGAGCAGGGCGACCTGCCCTCGGTGGCCCTGCCCGAAGTGGAGATCGAGCGGCCGCAACGACCGGAGCACGGCGACTACGCTTCCAGTCTCGCCCTCCGCCTGGCGCGGGCGGGCCGCGTCGACTCGATGTCGGTGGCGGAGAGCATTGCCCGCCACATCAAGCCGCACGCCGCAATAGGCGAGGTGAGCGTCGCGGCTCCCGGTTTCATCAATTTCCGCCTCAACGAGGAGTGGTTGGCGCAGCAGACGGAGGCGGTGCTGCGCGAAGGGGAAGCGTACGGCAACGTGCCGCTGGGCGAAGGCCGCAGGGTCCAGGTCGAGTACGTGAGCGCTAACCCGACCGGCCCGCTGCACGTGGGGAACGGCCGCTGGGCCTCCATAGGCAGCACCCTGGCGAACGCGCTGAAGGCCGCGGGATACCGGGTCGAGGAGGAATACCTGGTCAACGACATGCTGACGCAGGTGAAGATCTTCGCCCGCACGCTGCACGCGCGCTATCTGCAACTGTTCGGGAAAGACGCCGAGATACCCGCCGACGGCTACCCGGGCGAGTACGTGATCGACCTCGCGCACGAAATCCGTGACGAGTACGGCGATCGCTTCGTGGGGCCGTACGAGTTCGCGCCCGACCCACCGCCCGAGTTCAGCGACATCGGGCTGAGGCGCATGCTGGAAAAGATCCGCGACGACCTGGCGGCGATGGGTGTTACGTTCGACGTCTGGTTCCGCGAGTCCACCCTCTACGGGCCCGACAGCCGCTACGACCAGATGATGCGGCTCCTGCGCGAGCGCGGCCACGTGACCGAAAAGGAAGGCGCGGTCTGGTTCGCGAGCAGCGAACTGGGCGAGGACAAGGACAACGTGCTCGTGCGCTCGACGGGCGTGCCCACGTACTTCGCCTCCGACATCGCCTACCACTACGACAAGTTCCTCATCCGCGGTTTCGACCGCGTCATCAACATCTGGGGCGCCGACCACCAGGGGCACGTGTCGCGGCTGAAGGCGGCTGTCTCCGCACTCGGCGTCGACCCGTCACGCCTGGAGGTGATCATCGGCCAGCTCGTCACGCTCAAGCGCGGCGGCGAGGTCGTGCGCATCTCCAAGCGCTCCGGCGACATCGTGACGCTACGGGAGGTCATCGACGAGGTGGGGAGGGACGCCTGCCGCTTTCTCTTCCTCATGCGCTCGGCGGACGCC
>JASEFU010000009.1 GCA_030018455.1 Dehalococcoidia bacterium | reverse complement strand
CATTCTCGCGGATGAGCGGCGTGGTGAGCCGGTCCGGGCTGTGCACGAACTCCCAACCGAACCTGCCCTTAACGCAAAGCTGGCCCTGGTTGTGGGTAGACACGTCTCCTCTGGCGCTGACTAGTCGTCCCGCGCGTGTCCCCAGCACAAGGACGCAGCCGACGCCGCAGTAGGGGCAGACCGTTCGCACTTCATCGGTGGGGGGCAGAATCTCGTTGGTGGCCCAGAGCGCGCCCACGGGGCAGATATCGACGCAGGCGCCGCAAAACTCACAGGTAGATTCGGCGATAGCCTCGCCCTCGAAGGGGGCGACGACGCTGTTGAAGCCGCGGTTAAGGATCTCGATTGCCCCCACGCCGCGCACCTCGTGGCATACGCGCACGCACAGTCCGCACAGCACGCACTTCGCGAGATCGCGAACGAAGAAGGGGCTGCTCTTGTCGACGATGCTTTCCCTTTCCATACGCTTGACGCTCGTCGCGGCGAGGCCGACGTGGGAGGCTACCTTCTGGAGCTCGCACCTTTGGTTGGCGCGACAGGTCAGGCAGTCGCCGCAGTGCTCCGAGATCAGCAAAGCCGCAACTGTGCGCCGGAGGTCGTTGATCCTCTCCGTTTCGCTGCGGACCACCATGCCGTCGCGCACAAGAGTGGTGCAGGAAGTGACCGGGTCGCGCATGCCCTCCACATCCACCAGGCAGAGACGGCATCCTCCGTAGGGTTCCAAAATGGGGCTGTAACACAGGTGGGGGATGTATACGCCCGCGTCAAGGGCCGCCTGAAGGACGGTCTTGTCGGTAGTGGTCTCGATCGGGCGTCCATCCAGGAGGAAGCGCGCCTTTTCCGGGACTGCCATTCGCCTTCACTCCCTTCGAAATCAGATCAACTATGTTACCAGCACGGCGCCGAGGTTGCAGACATCGCGGCAGGAGCCGCACTTGATGCACTTTTCCTGGTCGATCACGTGAGGGACCTTCAGTTCCCCCGTGATGGCCTCCGTGGGGCAGCCTTTCAGACACAGGCCGCAACCCGTACACTTCTCCGCGTCGATGACGAACGTCGTGAGCGCTTTGCATACCCCCGCCGGGCACTTCTTGTCCCTGACGTGGGCCTCGTACTCGTGCCAGAAGTGCCTGAGGGTGCTGAGCGTGGGATTGGGGGCGGTCTTGCCTAGGCCGCATAGCGATGCGGTCTGGACGGCCTCGCCGATTTCGCGCAGCAATGCCAGATCGCTGTCTTCGCCCAAGCCCTCGGTGATGCGGGTAAGCGTCTCGAGGAGGCGGCGAGTGCCGATGCGGCAGGGCACGCATTTGCCGCATGATTCGCTCTGCACGAAGTCGGTAAAGTAGCGGGCGACCTCGACCATGCAGGTCGTGTTGTCCATGACGACCATGCCGCCGGAGCCCATGATGGCGCCGACGGCGGAGACGCTGTCGAAGTCGATGGGCATGTCAAGGTACTGTTCCGGCACACAGCCGCCGGACGGCCCGCCCATCTGGGCAGCCTTGAACGTGCGCCGGCGCGGAACGCCGCCGCCGATTTCGAAGACGACCTCGCGCAGGGTCGCGCCCATAGGCACTTCGACGAGGCCGGTGTTCTGCACCTTGCCGGCGAGGGCGAAGATCTTCGTCCCCGTGCTCTTCTCAGTGCCGATGGATGCGAACCAGTCGGCGCCGCGGCTGATGATCACGGGGACGTTGGCCCACGTCTCGACGTTGTTGATGTTTGTGGGCTTGCCGAACAGGCCTGATTGGGCGGGGAAAGGGGGCCGCGGCCGCGGCATGCCCCTGTGGCCCTCGATGGAAGCGATAAGCGCCGTCTCCTCGCCGCACACGAATGCGCCCGCCCCTTGCTTGATCTTGAGATGGAATGAAAAGTCCGTGCCCAGTATGGAGTCGCCGAGTAGGCCGTAAGCCTCCGCCTGCTCGATGGCGCGGCTGAGGTACTTGACGGCAATAGGGTATTCGGCGCGGACATAGATGTAGCCCTCGCTGGCGCCGATGGCATAGGCGCCGATGAGCATGCCTTCGAGGATGGCGTGGGGATCGCCCTCGCAGACGCCGCGGTCCATGAACGCGCCCGGGTCTCCCTCATCGGCGTTGCAGACTGTATACTTGGGCGAGCCTTCGGCTTCGCGGCAGAGGCGCCACTTGCGTCCTGTGGGGAATCCCGCGCCACCGCGCCCGCGAAGGCCGCTCCGGGACACCTCTTCGATAACCTCGTCGGGCGTCATCGATTGAAGCGCTTTGGCCAGCGCCTCATAGCCGTCGAGCGTCAGGTAATCGTCGATCTCCTGCGGATCGATCATGCCGTTGTGGCGGAAAACAGTCTTGCTCTGCCGCCGGTAGAAGGGGACATCCTCCTCTTTGTGGCAGAGTTTGCGCGATACGGGGTCGCGGTAGCACAGGCGCTCGATGGTCTCGCCGTTGAGGACGGTCTTTTCGATTATCTCCGGGACGTCTTCGGGCGCGACCCGCTGGTAGAAGATGCCCTGAGGGCGGACGACGAGCACGGGGCCGCGCTCGCAGAACCCGTGGCAGCCGGTCGTCTGGAGGCGGACCTTATCGGACAGGCCCCGCTTGCGTATCTCGGCGATGAAGGTGTCGCGGACGGCGGCGCTCCCTAGGGCGCGACAGCCCGTGTCGCACAGGGATATGCAGGGGAGATGTCGTTGGGGGTCGCCTCGCAGGCGCTCCTTGAGGGCAAACAGCTCCTCAGCCGATCTAATCGGTTCCACGCGCCTGCGCCTCCCCCTGCAAGTACTCATCCAGGATAGTCGCTGCCCGCTCGCGGGTCATGCGGCCGTGGTACCTGTCGTCGATCACCAGGAGGGGCGCCAGGGCGCAGTTCCCCAGGCAAGCCACGGTCTCATAGCTGAAGAGAAGATCCTCGGTCGTCTCGCCTTCGCGGATGCCCAGCTTCTGCTCCACGCCCTCCCTTATCTCGCGGCTGCCGCGGACATGGCAGGCGGTGCCGCGGCAGACGACAACGCGGTGACGGCCGCGCGGCTGCAGATAGAACTGTGCGTAAAAGGTGGCGACGCCGAGGACCGAGCTGGCAGGCACCCTGAGCTGGCGCGCAATGGCGCGCATCGTCTCTTTTGAGAGATAGCCGAGCTTGTCCTGGGCCTCCTGGAGGATCGGTATCAGGTCGCTGCGTTCACGTCCGTGGCGGGCGAATACGTCTGCGAGCTGATCAGTGGCCGGAGTCTGCGTTGTCCTCATACCAGAGATCCTTATAGGCCAGCCTCGTCCACGATGGCGGGGACGAGCTTCTCGGTGCCGATGGCCATGATGTGCACGCCCTGGCACATCCCCTTCATCTCGCGGATGAGCCGAGCCGCGATCTCGACGCCCTTCTTCGTGCGGTCTTCCGCCTTGTCCATCTCCTCGATGAGCGCATCGGGGACACGGATGCCGGCGACGTTCCTGTTCATGAAGCGCGCCATGGCGGCCGACCTGAGAAGGACGATGCCCACCATGACCGGCACGTTCAGGTGCTTCACCTGCCCCATGAACGACTCGAACGCCCTGGGGTCGTACACGGCCTGGGTTTGGAAGAACTGGGCGCCGGCCTTCACCTTCTTTTCCATCTTGATTATCTGCGGCTCGACGGGGTCGGCTTCGGGCGCGACGACAGCTCCGGCGCAGAAGGACGGCTTGCCTTTGAGTTCCTCGTTCGCCAGGTCGTGGCCGTTCTGGAGACGGCGCACCGTTTCGAGGAGTGAGACGGAATCGAGGTCGAACACGGGCTTGGCGTCGGGGTGATCGCCGAGGCCGACGTAGTCGCCGGTCAGGCAAAGGACGTTCTCGATGCCGAGGACGGCGGCGCTGAGGAGGTCGGACTGGAGGGCGATGCGGTTGCGATCGCGGCAGGTGACCTGGAAGATAGGCTCGATGCCCCGCTGCTTGAGAAGGCTGCAGGCGGCAAGCGATCCCAGCCGCATGACGGAGCTCTGCTGGTCGGTGATGTTGACGGCGTCGACGCGGCCGCGCATCGCTTCCGCGTTTTCCAGCATCTCCGCAACGTCCGTTCCCTTGGGCGGGCCGTTCTCGGAAGTGACTACGAATTTGCCCTGTCGGAAGAGTTCAGTAAGCTTCATGTTTCGCCGGCCTCCTTACGCCCGCACGTCCAGCGACCAGCGGGGGGTGTTGCGTATCTCCTTCGGCGGTTGCATCCGGGAGTATTGCTTGATGTTGATGGGCGCGTCTCGCAGCAGTTGCAGCCGGTTGAGCTTCCGGAGGCGCTCGTAGATGAGGTGCCAGCCGCAATCGCGCAGATCGGGCTGGAATTCGCATTTGCCGTTCTTGGCGCCGCCGCACTGGCCGTTGAGCAGGCTCTTCGTGCAGGCGGTCAGAGGGCAGATGCCTCCCGTCCACTCCAGGACGCAGTCGCCGCACTCCATGCAGCGCTCGCTGCCCTGCCACTCGCCGCGGGAGCCCCCGAGAGAGAGCGTGTTGCAGGCGGGATGGACCGGCTTGTCTATGGACGCGGCGGCCGCCTGTATCCCGACGCCGCAGCTCATGACCAGCACGGAATCGGCCGCTGCCACCTGGCCTGCGAAGGGCACAAGGCCGAGCTTCACCTGCGCCCTCTCGCAAAGGAAGTCGAGCACGGTGGAGCCGGTGACCGTTTTTCCCGCCGCCTCGAGCCGGCCTTGCATCTCGCGCACCTCTTCGGGCCCACCGGTGTGGGAGGCCTGGGCGCAGCCGTCACAGCCCAGGAGGAAGACCGAGCGGTCGCCGTTGAGATAGCCCAGTATCTCCTCCATCGGCTTTTGTTCGGAGATCAGCATGTTTGTCTCCCTCTAACTAGCGGATTGTTATCGCGCACTGGTTATCGTTAAAGATTGCTCCTCGATGACGCGTCGGACGATTTCCGGCAGCTTTTCCTTCAGCAGGGGCGTAAGTTCCAGCCCCCAGGCGATCTCCGCCGGCTCGACCGCGATGATGACGGTCTCGCGCGGCTGCTTGCCGATGAGCTCCATCATCCTCAGGCTGTCCAGCAGGCCGAGGTCGTGAAGGGAAGTTAGGAGCCTCGGCTCGGCGGAAACGTCGTCGGGACGGAACCGGTAGACCGTGCCCGGCTCGCCTCCGCCCTGGGCGGCGTCGACGATAATCAGCTTGTCGGCGCCTTCTGCGGCGTCAAGGGCGTCGGGCGACGTCCCTCCGTCGATGACCTGCACTTCATGGTCGGATGAGGCGAGACCCATCTCGCGGATGGCGCGCGCCACGTGTACGCCGATGCCCTCGTCCTTCAGCAGGACGTTCCCCACGCCGACAATCACGACCCTCTTACGAGACACGAAACTCTCCCAGACTCCTCCCTTTCGGCGTTATGAGGTGCACGGCACAGGCCAGACACGGATCGAAGGAGCGCACGACGCGCACCACTTCGAACGGGTTGCTCTCGTCTTTTACTTTGGTGCCCTGAAGGGCCTGCTCTATGGGCCCCGGCTGGTCGCGGTCGTCGCGGGGCGAGGCGTTCCAGGTGGTCGGAACGACGCACTGGTAGTTGGCGATGCGCCCGTCCTTGATGGAAATCCAGTGGCCGAGCGCTCCCCGTGCCGCCTCGGTGAGACCCATCCCCTCCGCTTCGTCCGGCAGCTCGTACTCGGCGTAGACCGGCTCTCCGGGCTTGAGTTGCAGCACCCATCCGGCCATTGCGTCGGCGACGAGCTTGGTCTCGAGGGCGCGGGCGGCGTGGCGTCCCAGCGCCGAGAACAGAGCGGTCACCGGCGCTTCGAGGGCGGAGAGGGCGCCGTCGACGAGGCTCTTCGCCGTCTCGTTGCCGCGGACGTAAGCGACGAGCATTCGCGCCAGCGGCCCGACCTCGTGCACCTGTCCGTCGTAGCGCGGCGATTTCAGCCAGGAGTAGGCGCCGTCCTTCCCCAGTTGCGGCGACGTTTCGCCCTGGGAGGGATGGCGCCCGCTGGAGGAATCGGCGTACCAGGAGTGGCGCACCTCTTCATGTATCTTGGCCGGTTCCAGGTCTTTCGGTTGCAGGTCGTCGGCGGCCACGGTGCCGCTCGGGAGCAGCCGCTTGCGCTTGACCAGGTTGGTCTCGCTGCCGTCGAGGTCGAACACGCCATAGCTCAGGAATCTGCCGCAGCCGCGCCCGATTTGGAAGTGGTCGGCGTAGGCCGTGGCGACGGCGATAACGTCTGGAATGTAGACGGTGTCGATGAAGCTGCGTATCTCGTTCAGACGCCAGAGGAATGCGGCGATCTTGTCCACGGTCGGCACTTCCGTTACGCCGCCGGGGACGATCCCTACGTTGTGCGGCATCTTGCCGCCGAAGAGAGCGAGCATCTCGTGCGCCTTGCGGCGGATGTCGAGCGCCTGGAGATAGTGCGCCACCGCCTGGCGGTTCGTTTCCGGAGACAGCCGATAGTCGCCCTCGTAGCGGGGGACGAACGGCCCCAGCTCGCCTCGCTCTATGAACCGCTTGACGGAGTTGAGCCCGGGGTCCGACCCTTCGTAGCCGGCCACGGCGGTCACGTCAACGTAGTCGAGCGCGGCCAGATGGTAGAAGTGAAGAATGTGCGACTGGAGGTAATTGCTCCCGAGGATGAGGTTGCGGATGATGCGCCCGTTCTCCGGAATCTTGCCGTCGACGCCAAAGGCGCTGTCCAGGTTGAGCGTCGATGCCATGGCGTGCCCGGTGGGGCAGACTCCGCAGATGCGTTGGGTGATGCGCTGGGCGTCGCGCGGGTCTCTTCCTTTGAGTATCAGCTCGAGGCCGCGGAACAGGGTGCCGGAGCTTCTGGCCTCCTTCACCTCGCCGTCGTCGACGATCACTTCGATTTTGAGGTGCCCCTCGATGCGGGTAATCGGGTCGATGACTATCTTGCCCACTTCTCAACCACCCTTCTCTGGCGAGGCGCCGATGTTGGCAAGGGTCGCCTCATCAAGCTTTTCGTAGAGGGGCGCCAGGACATCGGGGAAGCCGGGCTCCACGCAGCCGTGGCAGGGCGACCCAACGCCGATGCACCAGTTGACGCCGCCGTTCCACAGCCGCAACGAGCAGTCGGCGTGGGTGACGGGGCCCTTGCAGCCCAACTCCAGCAGGCAGCCGGGGTCGCTCAGCTTCTTGGCGAACTTGCCCTCGTCGAAATAGGCGCGACGCGGGCAGTGCTCGTGGACAAGCGGGCCGTAGAAGGCCTTCGGCCGGAGGAGCGCGTCGAGGTCGCCCGGCTTGGGAAGGCCTGTGAGGAGTACGCTGGCCAGGGCGCCGACGAACCAGTCCGGGTGAGGAGGACAGCCCGGCACGTTGATGACGGGCGTGGCCACGCCTTTCGAGTCGAAGAAGGCTTTCACGCTCACGCAGCCGGTGGGATTGGGCTTGCCGGCGGGGATGCCGCCGAAAGCGGCGCACGTGCCGAGGGCGATCACCGCCGCGGCTTTGCGCCCCAGGTCTTCCACCTGCTCGGCGATGGTCAGCTCCCTGTCTCCCCTTTCGCCCAGCGTGCCGTAGCCCCCTCCGGAGGCCGTGGGAACGGCGCCTTCGACGACGAGGAAGTAGGCGCCCGCGGATTGCTGCTTGGTCTCCTCGATGACTTCCAGCGTCATCTCGCCTGAGCCTGCCATCACAGTGGGGTGGAAGCGCAGGCTGACGTGCTGGCCGGGGACCACCTCGTCTACCAGCACGTTCTGGATCTTCGGGCTCACGCTGTTCAGTACCGATACGGAGCAGCCGCTGCAACCGGCCGCCTGGAGCCAGATCACAGGGCGCTCCTGTGTCTTCGCCATATCCCTCTCTCCTCGCTAGCTATCAGGAGATACCCGCCGCCCGCTTCGCCGATTCGACCGTGTTGTACATCAACATAGTGATCGTCATGGGGCCGACGCCGCCGGGAACGGGCGTGATGAAGCTTGCCTTCTCCTTCACGCCCTCGAAATCGACGTCGCCGACGAGGCGGAAGCCGCTCTTTTTCGTCGCGTCCTCCACCCTGTTGACACCGACGTCTATCACGGCGACGCCTTCTTTTACCATGTCGGCGGTGATCATGTTGGGCGCGCCGGCGGCGGCGACGATGATGTCGGCCTGCCTTGTGTGGTAGGCGACATCGCGGGTGCGGGTGTGACAGACAGTCACCGTCGCGTTGCCTGTCGGGCTCTTCTGGGTGAGCATGTTCATGAGCGGTCTGCCGACGATGTTGCTCCTCCCGACGATCACGGTGTGTGACCCCTCGATCTTGACCCCGCTGCGGAGCAGCAGTTGGATCACGCCGTGGGGCGTGCAGGGGAGAAACGCTTTTCCTCCCACTACCATTTTGCCAACATTTGTGGGATGAAAGCCATCGACGTCTTTATCGGGGTCGATGGCCATCAGCACTTCCGCCTCGTCCAGGTGCTTGGGCAGCGGCAACTGAACGAGGATGCCGTTGATCTTGGGGTCGGCGTTCAGCTTGCGGATGAGCGCCATCAGCTCTTCCTGCGAGGTGTCCGCGGGAAGACGGTTGTCGTCTGAGTAGATGCCGAGCTCCTCGCAGGTGCGCTCTTTCGCCGTCACGTAGGAGATGGAGGCCGGGTCTTCGCCGACGAGGACGACGCCGAGCCCGGGGACGATGCCCTTTTCGGCAAGTTTGGCGACCTCTTCCTTGATCTCGGCCCTGATGCTCTCGGCGACCTGCTTGCCGTCGATGATTGTCGCAGTCATAACGCTGTATTCCTTTCCCAACAGTCCCGCCGCTCGAGGCGGCGCGAGGTGAGGGGCCTAGAACAGGCCCCTCACCTTCCCCGTCTCGACGTCGACGTCGATCTTCCGGTATGCGGGGTCGGAGCCGGTGCCGGGCATGAGGGTGATCGCGCCGGCAACGGGTACGATGAAGCCCGCGCCCTTGAAGGTCAGGATATCGCGGATGGGCAGTTCCCAGCCCTTCGGGCGGCCCTTGACGTCCGGGTCGTGCGAGAGGCTGAGGTGCGTCTTCACCATGCAGGTGCCGAGCTCCGAAGAAGCGGGGTCGGCCTCGAACCGCTTGGCCTTCTCGAGCGCGACGTCGGAGTAGGTGACGCCATCGGCGCCGTACACTTCCTTGGCGATAAGCTCGATGCGCTTTCGCAGCGGGGTCTTGAGGTCGTACAGGAAGCGGAAGTTGTTCTTCTCCTCGCAGGCCTGGACGACGGCCTCCGCCAGCTCGACGGCGCCCTCGCCGCCGTGCAGCCAGTGCGACGAGAAGGCGCAAAGGGCGCCGTTTTCCTCGGCGATACGCCGCACGAGCGCGATCTCGGCTTCGGTGTCGGTGTGGAAGCTGTTGACGCAGACGACAGGCCGCACGCCCGCCTTCTTGACCGTCTCGATGTGGGCGATGAGGTTCTGGCAACCGGCCTCGACTAAAGGCAGGTTCTCCTTGACATAAGCGTCGTCGAGGGGGATGCCAGGTTTGACCGCTGGGCCGCCGCCGTGCATCTTGAGGGCGCGGATGGTGGCCACGATGACCACGGCGTCGGGGACGAGGCCGGAGAAGCGGCACTTGAGGTTCCAGAACTTCTCGAACCCGATGTCGGCGGCAAAGCCGCTCTCCGTCACCAGGTAGTCGGTGAGCCGAGAGGCAACGCGGTCGGCGATGATCGAGCTCTGGCCGATGGCGATGTTGGCGAACGGCCCCGCGTGCACGAACACGGGCTGCCCGTAGACGGTCTGCATCAGGTTCGGCTTGAGCGCGTTGACCATCCATGCCGTCATGGCGCCGTCGACCTCGAGGTCAGCGGTGGTGACCTCGTTGCCGTTCTTATCGTAGGCGACGACGATGCGTCCCATCCGCTTGCGGAAGTCGGCCAGGTCGGTGGCGACCGCCAGCATGGCCATCACTTCGCTGGAGACGGTGATCTGGAAGCCCGACTCCATCTCGAAGCCGTCCATCTTGCCGCCCTTGCCGATGGTGATGTTGCGCAGGGCCTGGGCGCAGAAGTCGATCGCCCACTTCATCTCGACGCGGTTGGGGTCGATGTCCAGGCGTCGCAGCCCGATCTTGGCCAGCCGCTCATCGCTGTAGTTGGCTTCGTGCTGCATGCGCGAGGTGATGGCGACCATGGCCAGGTTGTGGGCGTTGGTGACGGCATTGATGTCGCCGGTGAGGCCGAGGGAAAGGTCGGTCAGGGGGATGCACTGGGCAAGGCCGCCGCCTGCCGCCGATCCCTTGATGTTGAACGTGGGCCCGCTGCTCGGCTGGCGGATGGCGCCGACAACCCTCTTGCCGATGTGCGCCAGTCCATCGACGAGGCCCATCAGTGTGGTGGTCTTCCCTTCGCCCAACGGCGTGGGCGTGATGGCCGTAACGTCGATGTACTTCGCCTGCGGCTGGTTCTTGAGTCGTTCCAGCGCGAGCTGGTAGTCGATCTTCCCCACGTACTTGCCCATGGGGATAAGCTCTTCTCCCTGCAGTCCGAGCTCCTCTCCCAACTGGAGGAAGGGCTTCATCCACGCCTCCGCAGCCTCGGCGATCTGCCAGTCCTTCAACTTCACTGGGTCGAGGTCTACTTTGACTACCACGTTTTTCCTCCGTTCCTTGTTTATTGACTATGCTTATTACCGGTTTTGCATATACGCCCTGAGATAAGAGTCACTGTAAATGCTCTTATTCATCAGGAGCTCAGCCGTGATCATTTCATTCATCAACACCTCGTCGAGAGGGTCGTGAATGCTAGCGTCCATGCCGGCGGCGATGGCCATCACCAGGAAGGTGCGGTTTATCAGCGACCGCTCGGCCGCCTGCTGGCTAACGTTGCTCAGTCCGACGACGACGCGCGGCGGCGGGTCGGAGAGCATCTTGAACTGGGCGATTGTCTCCAGCGTGACCTTGGGCGAGGTCTGGTCGGTCTTGACGGGAAGGATGATGGGGTCGAGATAGACTTCCTCCACCGGCACGTCCTTTTCCATGGCGGCGGCGACGATGCGCATCCCGATTTCGACCTTGCCGTCTACCGTGTTGGCGATCCCGTTCTCGTCGATGGCGAGGCCGATGATGCCCGTGCCGAACTCCTTTGCCAGGTCCATGAACGGGTCCAGCTTGTCCTGGGCGCCGGTAGTGGAGTTGATGATTGCGGGGCCCTTGCTGCAGGCTGCTTCCAGTCCGGCGCGGACGACCTCGATGTTCGGATTGTCGATGGCAAGGGGGGCGTTCGTGACCTCCCGGGTCGCTTCCACGAGCCACTTCATTACTTCGGGCCGCTCCGCCTTGGGGACCCTGGTGCCGACATTGATATCGAGCACGTCGGCGCCGGCGGCGAGCTGTTTCTCCGCCATCTCTTGGACCGGCTTCTTGTCCTTGGCTGCGATGGCGTCGCCGATGGACGTGAACATGCCATTGATCCGTTCACCGATTACGATCATGGACATCTCCTTATCTAGATGCTGCTCATAAGGAGAGCCGGGCGAATGGCCTCGGCTCCGGTCAGTCCTTCATCAGTTGCGCGATCACCTTCTTCGTTGCGGCGACCGCCTTGGGGTGCCGCATTACGATTATGTCGGCGCCGGCCTGGAGCAAGGTAACCGCCGTCGTCATCTCCCAAAGCGCGCCGCGGTCGGTCTCGTTGCCCCACTGGGGGAATTCCTCGGCCGTCGCCTTCGCCTCCTTGGCCCGCCACGCCTCCTGGCCGACCTGGCAGATGACCGGCATCGCCATCATCTTGTCGCCGCCCAGCGCGGCGAGACGGCCCCGCTCCTGAATCGAGTAGACGTACTCGATGCCGTAGCCGAGGGCGCCGGTGGACGGGAACATGACCATGCGCTCCAGGGGGAACCCCATATCGGAGGCGAGGATGTTGACCTGCTTGGCTATGTTGATGTCGATCGGGCTTTCGCCGATGAGGTTGTGTCCGTCTGCCAGGCAGGCGGCCGTGAGTGTCTTGTAGTTGTCGTCCTTGATCGTCCCGATGAGGCAGCGTTCGCCGGCGGCCGCCTGGCTGCACTTCGGCAAGACCAGGTTGTCCTTCTCGTCGTGATCACAGCCCCAGATGATGAGGGGCAGGCCGGTGGCCGCGAGGACCGACTTCACGACGGCGGCGGAATCGTCCGGTGAGGCGTCGCCGAATTCGGGGTGGGCGCCCTTCAGCGTCAGGCAGATCATCTCTGCGCCGAACTTCTCTTCGCAGGCTTTCGCCCACTCGGCGGGTGAGTTGACGACGTCGCCAAGCGCGTCGACGAGCGAAGGCGCCCAGTCCGCGGGCGGGCAGTCCCAGACTTCCATGGCGACGACGGTGCGGTTGGGCGTGGGCCCCTCGAAGTGCATGTAAGGGAGGGCCTTCTCGCCTCCTACCCTTACCGTCGACTTCCGGGTGCCGCCGTCATCGGGGCCGGCGCCGATAGTCACCTCATTGATTGCCATCGTCCATCTCTCTGTTGCATCGGGTAGAGGCATTATCTTCTTCCTCCCTCAATGATCTTGTTCACGATGTCGTCGGCGGCCACAGCGGCCGCGGAATTTGCCGGCAGCGTAAGCAGCGATTCGTCCTGCAGCTCGTACATGAGAACGGCCTCGTCCTCGGGCACGGCGCCGATCGTTTCCAGGCCGGCGCGCTCGATTTCCGACATGACGGCTTCGTCCGGCTGGCCGTTGGCGCGGTTCAGGACGGCGTATTGCGCGTCTACCCGGAAATCGAGACTGTCCGAAAGCTCTTTCAGCCTTGCCAGCGTGCGGGCGCTGGTGCGCGTGGGCTCGCACACAAACAGCATGACGTCGACGCCGGCATTGGTGCGGCGGCTCAGGTGCTCCATCCCCGCCTCGTTGTCGATTACCACTGCCTTGTAGCTGCCGGCCAGCCCATCGACCAGCGAGCGTAGCAGGTTGTTGACCGCGCAGTAACAGCCGGGCCCCTCTTGCCGGCCCATCGTCAGGAGGTCAAAGCCGTTACCCTCAACGATGGCGCTCTGCACTTCCATCTCCAACAGGTCGCGTTTGGCAAGGCCCGCAGGCCCTTCTTGCTTCAAGCGAACGCTCTCCTCCCGTATCTGACCAAGCGTGCGTCCGGGCTCGACGCCGAGCTTCTGGTGCAGACACGCGTTCGGGTCGGCGTCGACGGCCAGCAAAGGTTTAACGCCGCGCGCCAGCAAGCTCCGCACGATGAGGGCAGCGATCGTGGTCTTGCCGACGCCGCCTTTGCCCGCTACTCCCAGGATCATCCCACACTTCCCTTCAGCGTACGGATATGCCCGACTGCTCCCTTTCCACGCTCGGGAACTTTTCGATGTTGGTGTGGGGCAGGAACAGCGAGCCGGTGTATTCGTTCATGAATTGAGGATCAGTGCTTAACTCGAAGTGAGTCATGTTCGGCGCAATCCGCCGCTCCATTACTTCAAGCGCCTGGCGTGAGAGGAGCCCCATCTTCGCTCCCTGGAGCGAGCCGTTGCCGATGAACTGGAAGCGTTCGATGGGCAGGTCCGGCAGCAACCCGATGCGTATCGCCTTGCGTACGTCGAGGTAGTTGCCGAAGCCGCCCGCGACGTAAACGTGCTGCACGTCCGTGAAGTCGAGCCCTGTGTGGCGGAGGAGGGCCTCTGCCGCTGTGTAGATAGCGCCCTTCGCCCGTATGAAGCTGGCGATATCTGCCTCCGTAATCACAATGTCGCGCCCGAGCGCCGTAGCGCTGCCGGGAACGACGACTAGCTCCGCCTGTCCTCCATCAAGCCGCAGGCGGTGCCCGGCGGCATCGGGAACGAAACGGCCGGAGCGATCGATGCACCCCGTCCGGTGAAGCTCCGCCACCAGGTCGATGAGACCGGAGCCGCAGAGACCGAGGGGCTTCTCTCCGCCGATGACTCCGGCGGCGGCGATCTCGCAGCCCCTCTCCAGCGTGATGTGCTCGATGGCGCCGTGCGTGGCGCGCATCCCGCAGGTGATACCCCCGCCCTCAAAGGCGGGGCCGGCGGAGGCGGAGCAGCAGGCGAGCCAGTCGCGGTTGCCCATAACGATCTCGCCGTTCGTTCCCATATCGATGAGCAGGCAGACTTCGTCCGAGTCGTTGATGCCGGCAACCAGCACGTCGGCTACCAGGTCGCCGCCGACGTAGCTGGCGACGCAGGGGATGACGCCCAGCAGTCCGCGGGCGTTAATCTTGATGCCGACTTCCGCCGCGCGGATGACGGGCGCAAACGAGGCGGTAGGGACGTAAGGCTCACGCCGGATATTGGCGGCCTCGAGCCCGAGCAGGAGGTGCGTCATCGTCGTGTTGCCGGCGCACATCACATAGGTAATGTCCTGGAGCCGCGTCTTCGTCTCCACGGTGAGCGCTGCGATCAAGTCGTTGATGTCATTGACCACGCACTGGCGAAGAGTGTGCAGCTTCTCGTCCGTATTCGCGTACATGATGCGGCTGATGATGTCTTCGCCGTAGCTGATTTGCGAGTTGTACTTCGCCTGTGCGCCGATGGTCTGCGACGAGGCGAGGTCCACGAGGTGAGCGTTCACGGTGGTCGTGCCGACGTCGACGGCGACGCCGTAGTTGTGAGAAGAGGTGTCGCCGGGCTCGATCTGCAGGACCTCCACAGTCCCGCCGCGCTGGCCGGTGGTCACGGTGACCTCCCAGTTGCTTCCGCGAAGCACCGATGGCATCTGCCTGAGTATGGCCAAGCCGGTCTGCATGATGGGGATGTGACGTCGCCGCCTCAGCTCGCGGTAGATCCTCTCCTGGTCGGAGATGTTGTCGTCGAGGGCGGGAGGCGGCAGCCGGAGGTAGTCCTTGCGGGAAAGCGGGTCGTGCGCGTAGGGCGCTCCCTCGCCGACCCACTGGGCGACGGGGGCGAAGCGGACGGCGTCCTCTGCTTCGAGACGGGGGACGGCGCCGACTCGCGATTCCAGGGGGACCTCGACGACGACATCGCCCTCGGGGAACGTCTGGCAGGCAAGCGCAACGCCGCGTTGTATCTCGCGCCGCGTGAGGAACTCGTTAGGTTCGGCAGTCACCTTGCCGGACCTGACGGTCACGCGGCACTTGCCGCAAACGCCGTCGCCGCCGCAAATGCTGTTGATCGGCACGCCGGCCGCCGTTGCGGCCTCCATGATCGTCTTGCCCGGGGCGATCTGTACCGACTTGCCCTCAGGGAGAAACGTTACTGTAAAGGTCTTCAAACGAGGCTCAACTCCAGACTGTCTTCAGGAACTTGGGGATTCCGCTGGCCTCCCTCGGGCCGACGATGACCTCCCAGCCCGATTCATCCTCTACCGCGCCGCTCATTGCTGCGACGTAGCCGGGGATTATCACCTTCTTGTGGGCCACTTTGTCCTTGAGCGCGTCGGACTTCAGGAAGGCCGCCACACCTTCGGCGGTGAACTTGTCCGAGGCAAACGCCGTCAGCACCGACGTCCCTTCGGTGTCGATGACGCCGATGTAGGCAGGCACGCGGCTCGCCTCGACCTCTCCCTCGACGCTGTAGTAAGTGAGCGAGAAGTTGGTCGTAATCAGCACCGGCGACTGCGGCGTGGTGGCGCCCACCTCGTGCAGCGTGGGCTCAACTTGAATGGGCTTGCGCGGGTCAGTGTAGACGTTCGTGCGCACCGTAAGGATGGGCAGTATCTGCTCCGGTTCCGAGAGGCTGGTGACGACGATTCCCGCGTACTTCGCGATGTATGAGGCCGCCTGAGCAACCTCTTCGAACGGGTCATCGCCGCGGGCGAAGGTGATGCAGGGGTAACCGAGATCCCTCACGCCCTTCTTTAGCGATAGACGGCGAACCATGGTAAGGTTCTGAAGCGTATGATTGAGCCCGTCGGCGGTCACATCGAGCACCATGTCCTCAACGCCGGCGGCTTTGACCTTCGCTGTCAACTCGGCCAGCGCTTCCAGGTTGTCCGCCTGCACGGCCAGGGGGCATCCCTTGTCTTTCGCCAGCGCTGCGAATCCCTCCCAGTTGTCGGGGCGCGCGGCGTGGATCAGCGGTTTCTTGTCCGCGCACACTTCAAGTGCGGCGGCCATCTGATCGACCCCCTTCGCGATCAGGACCATCGGGAAGTCAAGCTTGGAGGCGGCCTCTACGGCGCTCTTGAAGCGGCCCGCGTCGCCGCTGACGTTGTCGACGGCGACCGTGTCCACGCGGATTTCGGAGCCGACGCGGAAGAACTTGAGGGCGCCGATGGTGGCCACGCGCGCGGCAAGGGCGTCGCCGTCGAGGTCGTCAGTGACGCGAACGGCGATGCCCGGCGGGTGGTAGAAGGTCTCTTCGTGGCGGAACATCACTGTTTCGTTGCCGATCTCCAGTTTGTTTTCGCCGGCGCCGATTGTGACGAGCCGTATGGGCGGCGCCGATGCGCCTTCGAGCGCCGACTTGGCCTCGTCTGTCACGTGCGGGCACTCGTCGATTGCGGCCTGCTTCTGCGCCACCTTCATGGCGAACGCAAGGCAGGTGGGTTGGCCACACTCCTTGCAGCCGGCCTTCTTCGGCAAGAACTTGAGAATATCGAGAGCTTTCAGGGCCATGCTTGCCTCCCTCTTTAAAGTCCGTGCGGGACGCGTTCCGTTGCGGGTGGTCGCGAATTACATCAAAGGCTCCATCTGCAGCGCGGGGTGACCAACCTCTGTCAGGAACTCCACCAGCTTCTCCGTGTCGTCGGTGCAAATCGTCTCGTCGGCTATCTTGCTGGCAATGTCGGGGATGCCGATCTCTTCGCCGCGCTTGTTCAGGCGGTCGCCGTAGAACTCCTTGAGCTCTTTGGGCATCCACACGAGGCGGGCGAGCCCACCGTCGGCGGAGATGAACTTCCTGCTCAGGACGTACAGCCGGCCGACGCCCAGGAAGCCCGGCGTCTGGTTACCGCCGCCCACGGAGCCGGCGAGCGTGGAGAACGACATGCCGCACGGGGTCAACCCGCTGTGCTCGCGGTGGACAATCATGAAGCCGTTGGCCTCGGGCACGAGGGCCAGGATGCACTCGAAGCAGCCGCAGGAGGTCATCGGGTCTTCCATGATCGAGTAGGCGCTGACTGAAGAGACGTTGCGGCCGGAGTGGGCGTAGACGAACTCGTTCACGCCCTCCCATTGCCCCTTCACCTCGTCGATGACGCGCCCTTTCTTGATCGGCTGGTTGCAGCCCGTGGGGTCCATCTCGTAGGCGGCCTTGCCGTCGAGCCAGCTGTAGGCGCCGCAGAGCCCGAGCCTTTCGGGGCTGATGACGCAGACGTGGTTCGCGGCGTAGGACTGGCAGAGCGTGCAGGAGTAGAAAGTGTCGACGCTCTCGTCGCTCATGCCCGCCACCCTCTCGTCGCGCTCGGCGTACGCGGCCTTCGCCTCCGGCAGCAGGTCCTTCATCTTCGCTTCATCGGTGATGATGGTGACCTGTACCTTGTCGATGATCTTGCCGTACATCGCGTGCATGCGCGCGTGGAGAATCGTGCCGAAGTGGCTGAGGCGGAAGCCTTTCTCGAAGGCGCCCTTGCTGATGCGGATCCAGGGAATGTCGCGCTGGCCCATGTGGAATATGCCCTGGGCCTCGTTCAACTGCTCGTGGATCTGCCGCTCCATCACGCCCTCGAAGTCCTTGTGCATCTTGCGTCCGGCCACCTCGACGAGGATGGCCAGGGGATTAGCGGAGCCTTCCTGCATGCTGTCGACATCCGGCCCGATGAGCTCTATCTTCCCGTCTTCGATCTCGTCCATGTCGCGCATTCGCAGGTACTCGAAGGCGGCGGCGCGCGGCCCGCCGAACTCCGCCTGCATGTCTTCCTTGCGCACGCGCTCGCCCTCGAATGCGGGCGAGTAGGGCACCGGTATGTCGAGCTCGGTCACCGTCACCTTTACGCCGCGGACCTCGATTGACCGCGGGACGATCTTCTCGTGGTCGAGCTCGCGGACGACGTGCTCAAAGGTACAGATGCCAGTGGGCAGGATCTCAGGTATTGTTGTGTCGGCGATGATGGGGAAGCCCATGTTGATGGCGCCGGCGCCGGTGGCATACTTGATGTCGTCCACCTCGCCCAGCGTCATCCCGAAGGCGAAGACGCGCTCCTTGCAGTAGAGCAGGCAGTCGGTGGCGCGTCCCGGCTTGATGCCGCCGAAGGTCATGGCGGCGCGGATCGCCCAGTTGAGCGGATAGATGCCGGTGATGGTGTCGCGGCCGTAGGGGACGATGTAGGTGTCCCAGCCCATCTCGACGCCGCCCTCCATCAGCTGGTCGATGATGCTGCTGCCGTTGACCGACGAGCCGACGAAGGTCAGGATGCTGCGCTTCTGCAGCTCGCGGACGACGCTGACGGCTGTCTCTGTATCGGGCGCGGCGCCGAGTATGGCCGCGAAGCCGGGCATGCGCCCGTCCACGAGCTGGATGCCCAGGCTCCTGAGGATAGTGTCGGAGAAGAAGCCGTTGCAGTCCGGCTGCGGCTCCTCCCCGAAGAGATAGCGAACGGCAACGATGATTTCCTCGGCCAGCAAAGCGGCGATGCCGGCGTCGAGGGTCGTGCCGAGGTAGGGGAGCCATATCTGTTCGCTTGGCACCTCGCCCAGAAGCTCGCGGGCGTGTTCCAGGATCGGCTTCATCTCGCCGACCGTTCTCACCTCGGCTCCGAGGAGCGCGTTGGCCATGGGCAGGTGGAAGGCGGTATCGGGAAACTCCACCCTCGCGTCTTCGCCCTTCTCCTCGCGCGCCTTGTTAAAGGACTCCTCGGCCTGACGGACAAGCTCATGGGCGCCCCGGATAGCTGCGCTGGCAATTATCTTGGACATCTTTTCCTGCTCCTCTTCGTTTCTATTCCTTAGAACTCAGAACCTTTTCCATGGCGCTACGAAATTCGACGCCACGGCAACGGGGGCAGGTGGCCGCGAGCTCCTGAGAGAAGTGCAGCTTTTCATGCACCCGCCGGACCTGTTTCTCGGTAGCGAAGGGGATGCCGCAGACACGACAGTTGATCCGTGGCACCCGCGCGCTCGGCTTCTTTGCGCCTTCGGTCTCGATTTCGGTGTCCTGGTTGGCGGTCTGCGTCACGCGTCACCTCCAGTCAAGCACTGGGCGATCTCGACGAGATAGCCGTCGCGCCGCGCTTCCCGCACTTCTTCGAGCTGTTTGTACGTCAGGGCGCCTGTCGGGCAGGCCTCGACGCAGGCGGGCAGCTCGCCTCGTTGCACGCGCTCGAAACACTGGTCGCACTTGACGACGACCTTGCGCGCCTCGTCCATTCGGATCACGCCGAAGGGGCAAGCGAGGACACACCAGTCGCAACCGATGCACTTCTCCTCGTCGAGGAGCACGGGGGTTGTCTGGTCTTCGCGGTACAGCGCTTTGGTCGGGCAGAGCGCGATGCAGGGCGCGTTGGCGCACTGCCGGCACTGGAGAGGCACCGAGAAGGTTATCCCCTGCTGGACACTCACGCGTGAGCGCGGCGGCGGGTTCTCATGGATGGCCTGGTAGAGGTCTTTGGAAGCCGAGTGCTCGACGGCGCAAGCGATCTCGCAAGACTTGCAGGCGTTGCACTTGTCGACGTCGACTATGATCATTCCCTTCATGGCGGTCACCTACTTCCTGCTCGCGCTAGCGGGCCACAGCGGCGAGATCAGCCGCCGCCACGGGCTCGTTCAGCATCGGCCGTAGCTTCAGGTCGGCGCGCTTCTTGTTGATGTGCTCGATCATCAGTTGCGCCGCCTTGATCGGGTCGGGCTCAAAGGCGAAAGCGGCCCCGAAGTCCTGCTCCATGCCGCGCGTCATGTAGTCGGCGACCTTTTCGGAGCCGAGGACGGGCATCGGGGTGCCGAACACGGTGAACACGCCCGAGGCGACGACGTAGAAACCGATGGCTACCGCTTTCTCGCTCATCCACTCCGGTGCTGCGCCGGCGACCGGTATCTCGTCAATCGATTCGCCGACGCCGCCCTCCTTGACCACGTTGCAGAGGGCGACGAGGATGCGGCTGTTGTCGACGCAGGCGCCCAGGTGGAGCACGGGCGGGATGCCGACGGCCTCGCACACCTCGCGCAGGCCTTTGCCGGCGTACTTGAAGGCTCCTTCGGGCGCGAGCATTCCTGCCTTAGCGCAGGCGATGGCGGAGCACCCCGTCTGCACAACGAGCACGTCGTGGCGCAGCAGCTCCTTCACCATCTCCACGTGGGCGAAGTTGTGCTTGATGTTCGGGTTGCAGCAGCCGACGACGCCCGCGAGGCCGCGGATGCGCCCCTCAATGATGGCGTTGTTCAGCGGCCGGTATGTGGCGCGGTAGCGGCCGCCGAGGAAGTGGTAGGTGTTCTCGGCGGTAAAGCCGGCGATGAGGTTGGATGTCTCTTTCTCGTCCGGGATCACTACCGAGTCCTGCTTGCGGTTGGGGAAGTTCTCGATTGCGGCGCGCACGATCCGCTTCGCTCCGTCGAGCGCATGCTCCTCGTCGAATTGTATGTGCTCTACGGCGCCGTTTTCAGGGAAGCGCGCCTTCACGGAGGTGGTGACGAGCTTGGTGTGGAAGCAACTTGCCAGGCTGCTCAGGCCGGGCATAATGCACTGCACGTCCACTACCATCGCGTCGACGGCGCCGGTGAGGATGGCCAGCTCCTGCTGGAGGAAGTCGCCGGCGATGGGAATGCCGTGCCGCATCAGGATCTCGTTGGCGGTGCAACAGATGCCGCCGAGGGTGATGCCGTTTGCGCCTTTTTCCTTCGCCAGCTTGAGGAGCTCGGGGTCGCGCGATGCGACGACGATCATCTCGGAGAGTATGGGCTCGTGGCCGTGGACGATGATGTTCACCTCATCCTTCTTGAGGATGCTGAGGTTGAGGCGGGCGCGGATCGGTTGCGGCGCGCCGAAAAGCACGTCCTGGAGGTCAGTGGCTATCATGGAGCCGCCCCAGCCGTCGGCGAGCGCGGCCTTCGTGCCGATGCGCAGCACGTCCTTGTAGTCGTTGGCCACGCCCATGTGGGTGGTGTGCATCACCTCGACCACCTCGCGGTCTATGCCGCGCGGCACGACGTTCCGTTCCCGCCAGTTCCGCCGCTGCTTCTCGGGCGCCCGAGCAAGAAAGAGCAGCTCGCCGTGCTGCTGTCCGAACTCGCTGAACGCCTTCTCCGCCACCTCTTCGGCCAGCTTCGCCTTGTCTTTGCCGGCGATGTCGATGCCGTACTCGGCGGCCAGCGCCCGCAGCTTCACTTCGTCCTTGATCTCGTAGCCCTGGGCTTCGCCGCGGGCAGTCATCAGGACGGTGTGGGCGACGTCGCGTCCGTGATCGGAGTGCGCGGCGGCGCCGGCGGCGATCATGCGCACCAGGTTGCGGGCGACGATTGTGTCGGCGTCTGCGCCGCAAACGCCCGTTTGAGTGCCCTCGCCGAAGGGGTCAATCCGACAGGGGCCCATGTTGCAGATGCGACAGCATATTCCCAGGCTGCCAAAGCCGCACTGGGGCTGCATGGCCTCCCAGCGATCCCAGGCGGTGGGAACCCCTTGTTGCTCGGCGACGTCCAGCATCTTTTGTGAGACAGGATCGATGGACCTCTTTTCTGCTTTGCTCACGGTTCAGTCCTTTCTGAGACTGGCCAGCAAATCATTGATGGCCTTCCCCACTCCGTCGTTGGCGGCTGCGATCGAGCGCTGCTCCCGGTCGAGCCGCCGCAGTTCCTCGCTATAGGGCAATGAGGCAATGAGCCCCGTTTCGCCCAACTCGTCGCGCACAAACCGCTCATCCAGCGGACTGCTTACCTTGTTCAGCACCACGCCGACCTTCTTCAGGCCGAGGTCCTGCGCCAGAGCCATTATCCGACGCGCTGTCTCCAGGCTGCGCCTTCCCGGCTCGACGATAATGAGCAGCCGGTCGACGGCGGCCACCGTGCCGCGCGTCAGGTGCTCGATGCCCGCTTCCATATCGAGAATAAGGTCGCAATCGGGGTCAAGGAGAAGGTGGGTGGTGAGGCTCAGCAGGAGGGCGTTTTCGGGGCAGTAGCAGCCCGCTCCGCCCTGCTTCAACTGCCCCAGAATCAGGACTTTGACTCCGGCGATATCCACTCCATATTCGTCGGGGATGTCGTCCACGCGGGGGTTTAGCTTGAACATGGCGCCCCGCGTGCCGGGCTTGACGCCGGTACGTTCCTCGATCAGGTCATGCAGTTCAATGAGAGGGCGGATCTCTTCAGGATGCGGATGACCCAGGCAGGCCGCCAGATTGGAGTCGGGGTCGGCATCGACGGCTATGACCTTCCGGTTGGCCCGGGCTAACGCGGTAGCCAGTAAGGCCGCAACTGTCGTCTTGCCGACGCCACCCTTGCCGCTGACTGCAACTTTCACGGTTGCAGATCCCCTCCAGCGCAGCTCGGAGCCGTGGCTGGCGCAACTTGCGAAAACCAGGTAATTTCAATACTGCATCAGTAGGTTGACAAAAGTCAAGCGAGTTTGTGGGGGGTTTCACTACCCCCCTCGCGCACCCCCCCTTCCCCTCCCCCCGTATCGATGCGGGTCCCTTTCGAGGTTGGAAGACTGGGGCGGTGGTGGACGACGGCTTGCGGCAGCTCGGCCCGCGCTCGTAAAGCGTGGGCGTGCGCCTGGGCCTGCCGAATGAGTTCTTAATCGCGGGGCTCACGAGGACGGGCGCGCACTATCGCGTTTCGGCATGACGCCGGACGACAGGATGGCGGCGAGCCCCGGGGGCGTGGAGTGGAGCAGACCTCGGAGGAGGCGCGAACGTTCTTCGCTGTGGAGAGAATGCGCCGTTCGTTCGACGAGTCGATCGGGCTGTGAGCGAATCTACGGGGCGCAAAAAGGCGCACGCGGGTTGCGACCGGTCGGGCATTGGTCGGCGGGATGGACGGAGGCGAGAAAGGCGCTAAGCAGCCGTGATGAGGAGAACGGGCACGTGTGACTCGCGAAGGACTTCATCGGCCACGCTGCCGAACATGAGGCGCGCCAGTCCGCGCCGCGAGCGAGTGGCCATGGCGATGATGTCGCTCCCGTACTCGGTCGCTGCCTTGATTATCTCCTCACCGGGACTGCCGAAGCGGACCTCCATTTCGGCCCTCAATCCGTGGTCGGCAAAACGCTCGGCGACCGGGTGCATGTAGCTCTCGGCCTGTTCGATCTGCGCTTCGATCCAAGCAACGCTGGCTGCTTCGTCGCCGACCGAGTCCACATTCTTGCCGTTGCCGTTCTTGCTCAGATCGACGACGGTGAGGAGCCGGACGTTGCATCCCAAAGCCTTGGCGGTCGCCGCGGCGTGGGGAACGACGACTTCCGATCGCATGGAGCCGTCAATGGGGACGAGCATCTTCTTATACATCCCTGAATCCTACCTCCTCATCGGCTTGGTACAGAGAGATATCGGCCGCGGGCGGTCCTCCCTGCATAGGGGTAATTCCCGACTTGAAGGCGGGGCCGCGGCAGACCGCTGTGGGAGCCGGGCGAGACGGAACGGGCCGTGATTGCCGGTTAGATTTCGACCCTGGGGGCGAATGGGATGGGAGCGAGTCCCCCTGCGAGGAAGCCGCCATCGAGCGGGAAGCCCTGGCCCGTCATGTAGCTGGAGGCATCGGAGGCGAGGAACACGGCGAGCGGCCCCAGCTCCCACGGCTCGCCCACACGCTGTGCGGGGAAGAAGCGGCCGCGGTCGCGCCAGTACTGCTCCTCGTCTTCGCTTTCGACGGGCCGCCGCGCGATCTCGCCGGGGATGATGCAGTGGACGCGTATGTTGTAGGGAGCGAGCATGACTCCGAGCGACTTGCTCAGCGAGATGACGGCCGCTTTCGCCGCCGCGTAGGGAAAGATGTTGGGCGCGCCGCGCAGCGCCGTGCCGGAGCCGAGGTTGATGATGACGCCGGAGCGCTGCTCCATCATCGGGCGGGCGGCGGCGCGGGCGCAGTAGAAAGCGCTGGAGAGATTCACCTGGAGGTTGTCGTGCCAGTCGTCGTCGGTCACCTCAAGCAGCGGCTTGCCGAGGCCACGGCGCTCACCGAGGCCGGCGTTGCTGAGCATGACGTCGATGCGCCCGAACTCGTCGAGGCAACGCTGAATGAGGGCGTCGCACTGGCGCGAGTCGCGCACGTCGACCGACATGGAGAGGGCGCGGCGCCCGAGCGCGCGCACCTCTTCGACCGTCTGCTCGTTCTGCTCTGTCAGCAGGTCGGCGGCGAGGATGTCGGCGCCCGCCTTCGCGAGGGCGAGGGTCATCTGCTTCCCTAGGCCGCGGGCGGCGCCGGTGACGACAATCGCTTTGCCGGCAAGGTCGAACTTCTCCATTGCCATTATGGGAGCTCCTCTCTTGACCCTCGATTCGCGGGAAGTATAAGCCAAAGCCCGGTTGGGCGCGACCGAAGTGCGCAGGAAGGCCGCCGGCGGCAATGTAGCGGAGGCTTCAGCCCTCCACGTCGTCTCAGTCGACGGGGCGGCAGCAGAGTCTACAGAGAGGTCTTGCTGGAACGAGGAAGTGGAGCGGCGAAGGTGGAATCAGGCGGTGGTCAGATGTCCCAGAAGCTGCCGAGGCGCTGAAAGTCCATGACGCCGCTGTTGGCGATGTTCTCGGCCTCTATGCCCGCCTCCTCCGCGGCGGCGACCGGGTTCAGGCCGCCGTGCAGGATCATGCCGACCTTGTTCAGCCCGACCGGTATCTGGCACACCGGCTGGCTGGTGTACCCCATGAGCACGACGCCGCCGATCCCCGCCTCCTTCATCTTCTCGACCACCTGGCCGGTTATCGGCTTGGCCGCCGCCGGTATCTCGCGGAAGTTGGCGAGGATCATGCCGTCGCCCTTCGCCGCCGCCTCGCGGACGCTCGTCATGCGCGCCTTAATGTAGGCGAGCGACGGGTCGAGAGAGGAGCCGGCGTAATGGATGACGGCGACGAAGCGCCGGGGCACGGAGCCACGCATCTCCAGGATGCCGCCGAAGCGCGAGTCCATGGGGATGCCGTTCTTCAGGAGCACGCCGTTGATCGTGGCGCTGCACACGGTAGCAAAGCCGACGCGGCCCTCGGGGATAATGACGTCGCCCAGCTTGTCGCCCTCGTCGGCCACGGCGACGAGGTGGCTGACGCAGATGTTGGCGGAGAACGCCTCCTTCATCGCCGAGAGGGCGCGCTTGAACCGGTCCTTCGGGAAAAGCGAGGTGTTGATGATCACGCCGCCGCTCCGTGTCTCCGGGTCGAAAGTCGTCTGGAACGCGAGCGATGCGATCCTCTCGATGACGAAGCCCACCTGGTCGGGCGCGAGGGCCATGCGCAGCTCCTCCATTCCCTTGGAGGTAAGCATCCGCCCGTCGCGGCCCAGCGGCTGGGTAAAGCCGCGCTCGTCGGTGATCCTCAGGTGGTAGCGCACGGCCCTTTCGCTCAGGTAGATGCCGTGGTCCTGGAGGGCGCGGGCTATGCTGATTGAGCCCAGCGGTTCCGGCGACTCGCTCAGCACCTTGAGAATCGACACTATCTTGCGCTCTGTCTCGCGCGCTTCGCTTTCAAGCATGTGCAACCTCTCCCGGCCCCGGCGCTGCTCGAACGACGGGGCCGGAAGCATTCATTTGTATTTATGTTATTATGCGGCGTCACCCACTTGCGCTACAGGTAGACGCCCCTTGCCTTCGTGGCGTCGACGACGCGCTGCACGGCCACCACGTATGCCGCCTGCCTCATGGGAAGCTTGTCGCGCTCGTGGACGGCGACGACCTGGCGGAACGCCTTCGTCATCATGCGGTGCAGGCGGTCGTTGACTTCGTCCTCGTCCCAGTAGTAGCCGTTGATGTTCTGCAGCCACTCGAAGTAGGAGACGATGACGCCGCCGGCGCTGGCCAGAATGTCGGGCACGACGAAGGCGCCGGCCTCGTTCAGTATCTCGTCCGCCTCCGGTGAGATGGGCCCGTTCGCCGCCTCAAGGATGATGCGCGCCTTGACGTCGGCGGCGTTCCTCTCGGTTATCTGGCCCTCGAAGGCCGCGGGCACGAGCACGTCCACCGGCAGGGTGAGGAGCTCGGCGTTGGTGATGCGGTCGCCGGCGCCGCTCTCGGCGACGCGCCCTCCCGACCGCTTGTAGGTTGTCAGGGCCTTGGCGTCGAGCCCTTTTCGGTTGTAGATGCCGCCGGAGGTGTCGCTGACGGCGACGACTCGCGCTCCCGCCTCCTCGAGAAGACAGGCGGCGACGGTGCCGGCGTTGCCGAACCCCTGGACGGCGACCGTTGCGCCGGCGAGCGGCGTGTTCCTGTACGGGCAGGCCTCCTGGGCGACGTAGAGGACGCCGCGGCCGGTGGCCTCGAAGCGGCCCTCGCTGCCGAAGACGCAGAGGGGCTTGCCGGTGATGACGCCCGGCTTGGCCTCGCCGCACTGCCGGCTTATCGTGTCCATCATCCAGGCCATGATCTGACCGGTGGTGTTCACGTCCGGCGCGGGCACGTCCTTCCAGGGGCCGATTACACAACTGATCTCGGCGGCGTAGCGGCGCGTCAGGCTTTCCAGCTCGCGCGCCGACATCTCCTTGGGGTTGCAGATGACGCCACCTTTGCCTCCTCCGTAAGGCAGGCCGGCGACGGAACACTTCCAGGTCATCCACATCGCCAGCGCCCTGACCTCGTCGAGGCTTACGTCGGGGTGATAGCGGATCCCTCCCTTGTGGGGTCCGAGCGCGCTGTTGTGTTGCACGCGGTACCCCGTAAACATCTGAATGCTGCCGTCATCCATCCGCACGGGAAAGTTGACGGTCAGCTCGCGCTGGGGAGTGCGAAGCTCTCTCCGGGTGTCGTCGTCGAGGTTCATGATCTCGGCGACGGCGTCGAATTGGGCCTGCGCGTTCTCCCAGGGGTTGCCGACGGCGGGTTCGACGATGGGCATGGCCTGGCTATCGCTCATCTTCCTTTCACCTCCGGGGGTCTTTTCGCCGGTAGGATAAACGATGAGCGGGTATATGGCAAGCGGTTGCCGCCTCCGATTTCTCACTTTTTTCTAACGACGACGGCTCCCTAGTGGGCGTAGAGCCGCCCGTAAGGCCGGTGCGATAGGGGCGCGAGCTTGAGGAAGGGGCGCAACATGATGTCTTCTTCGTCGCGGCCGAAGTGCCTGCCGAACTCCCGCGCAACGCGCCTCAGGAAGGCCGTCTCCTTTTCGCCCGGCTCGCTCACCGTCACCGCATTGTCCAGGCGCTCACGGTCGATCGTGCCGCGGAGATAGATGACGCCGCCGTGCATCCCCGCACCGACGAGGTTAGCGGGATGGGGTTCGCCTTCGCGGAGTTGCAGTCCCAGCAGCACGAGGACGCCGCCTGCCATGTACTCGCCGAGAAAGTCCTGAGACGTGCCGCCGACGACGAGAAGCGGGTGCTTGCCGTTGTATTCTTTCATATGGATGCCGGCGCGGTAGCCGACGTTGTCGCGGACGAATATCTTGCCGCCGCGAGCTGCCAGGCCGGTGATGTCGCCGGCGCGGCCGTGAACGATTATCGTGCCGCCGTTCATGGTGTTGCCGCAACCGTCCTGCGCGTTGCCGTGAACGACGATGGTCGGGCCGTCCATGAAAGCGCCGAGGTCGTTCCCCGGCGTGCCGTAGATGTCGATGCGGGCGCGCCCCCTGAGATTGGTGCCGATGTAGCGCTGCCCGAAGACGTTGTGCAGTTCCACCCGGCGCACCGAGCGCGAAGCCATTTCCCGGATGAGACGGTTGAGCTCGCGGTAGTGCAGGCCGGCCGCGTCGATGCGCATCGCGCGCGGCGACCACGAAACCGTCATCGCCTGCTGGCCCGCTCCTGCACCATACCTGTGACGCGATCTCTGCCCCCGCCGGCGTTTCTCGACACCGCGCCATGAAGGACAGGGCGTCATCTCATAGACACCGTTCACGCTTTCCCTCGACATGCTTGTGTTGTCTCATGCCGCAGCCTTCAGGCCGCGGTACTGCCTTCGCTCCCGTTTCGAGACCGTGAGGGAGCGCCACCATTCCTGAAAACCGATCACGAGCCCGCTACCCTCACGCCGAGCACTTCCATCTCGGCCTCCATCAGCCCAACGGCGCGAAGGTGGTGGCGGTTCCCGCGCAGGCTCTCGAGGGCGTTGATCCCCATGCCACCCAGCATCTCCTTTATCTCGAGACTCCAGGCGTGCAGCAGGTTCGTCAGCCGTTCAGCGCCGATGTCCGGGTTCACGCGCTTGCTGATGACCGGATCGGTCGTGCAGATGCCCCAGGCGCAGAGCCCGCTGGGGCACTGCTGGCACACGGTGCAGCCCAGGGCGATGAGCGCGGCCGTGCCGATGTAGACGGCATCCGCGCCCAGGGCTATCGCCTTTATGGCGTCGCCGCTGCTGCGGATGCCGCCGCCGGCGATTATCGACACCTGGTTGCGTATGCCCTCCTGTCGCAGACGGGTGTCGACGGCGGCGAGGGCGAGCTCGATGGGGATGCCCACGTTGTCGCGTATGATCTTCGGCGCCGCCCCCGTCGAGCCGCGGAGCCCGTCGAGGGCGATGATATCGGCGCCCGCGCGCACCATCCCGCTGGCAATGGCGGCGGCGTTGTGCACGGCGGCGATCTTGACGCAGACAGGCTTGGTGTAGTTGGTTGCCTCTTTGAGGGCGTAGATGAGCTGCGCCAGGTCTTCTATCGAGTAGATGTCGTGGTGGGGCGCGGGCGAGAGGGCGTCGGTGCCCGTCGGTATCATGCGCGTCGCCGACACCTCCGCGCTCACTTTCTCGCCCGGAAGGTGTCCGCCGATGCCGGGCTTCGCCCCCTGGCCGATCTTGATCTCGATGATCGCCGCCACGTCCAGGTACTCGGGGTTGACGCCGAAGCGCCCGGACGCCACCTGGGCGATGGTGTACCGACCGTAGCGGTGCAGCTTCTGGTGGAGGCCGCCCTCGCCGGTGTTGAATAGAGTGCCCGAGGCGGCGGCGGCGCGCGCCAGCGACTCGTGTACGTTGAGACTGACGGCTCCGTACGACATCGCCGAAAAGAGGATCGGCGTCTCGATCATCACCTGCGGCGGGACCTTCGTCGGCGCAGGCCGCCCTTCGCTGTCGACCTCCACGCGTTCGGGCTTTCGTCCCAGGTAGGTGCGCAGCTCCATTGGCTCGCGCAGGGGGTCTATCGAGGGGTTGGTGACCTGGCTGGCGTTCAGCAGCAGGTGGTCCCAGTAGATGCGCTGCGACTTGTCGTCGCCCATGCCGGTCAGCAGCACGCCGCCGGTCTCCGCCTGCCGCTTGACGTCCTCGATCACCTCCGCGCGCCAGCTATAGTTCTGGCGGAAGCGCGGCGGCCTCTCGACGACGCTCAGGGCGTCGGTGGGGCAGAAGGCGACGCAGCGCTGGCAGCCGACGCAGTTGTCGTCGATGCTGAAGACAGTGTCGTCGGCGGCGTCGTAGCCCTGGGCGCCGAAGGTGCACTGCGTGACGCAAACGCGGCAGTTGATGCAGCGCTCCCTGTCGCGAAGAACGGCAAAGCGGGGCCCGAGGTGAAAAGACCTGCGAGCGGGGGAGGCGTGGGCTGTCTTCCTGGCGCTTATCATCGTTCTCTCTCTATGCGGCGGCCGTCTCCAGGCGCTTGTCGGGCCGGGGCAGGGGCTCGCCCAGACGGCCGATGATGGGCTCGCCGCCCATGGGCGTCCAGACGCGCTCGACGTCGGGCTCGACCAGCCGTATCGCCGACTCTTCGGACGACAGGTACAGCAGGTCGCCCTTCACTGCCGCCGTCAGGGGCCGCAGTCGGATGCGGTCGGTCAGACCGATCATCTCTCCCTGCCGGGCGATGATGACTGCGAACGGCCCGTTGAGCAGGAGGCTGGCGTAGACCTGGCGAAGGGTCGTGAGGAGCGCGCGCTCCTTCGCCGGGCTGCGCTCGATCTGCTCCCAAAGCGGCGGCGCGAACACCTTCGCCGCCAGGTCGATGGGAAGGCCGTGGCGCCGCATCAGCAGGTCGACGGCGTAGGCCACGACTTCCGTATCGGTCTGCATCGTGCAGTCATAGCCGAACATCTCCAGGTAGCGGCGGTTTGTGCCGTAAGATGAAATCTCGCCGTTGTGGACGACCGTCCAGTCGAGGATGTTGAAGGGATGGGCGCCGCCCCACCAGCCGGGCGAGTTTGTGGGGAAGCGTCCGTGAGCGCTCCACAGGTAGCCGCGGTACTCTTCGAGGCGGAAGTACGCGGCGATGTCCTCCGGATAGCCGACGCCCTTGAACACGCCCATGTTCTTCCCGCTCGAAAAGACAAACGAACCGGCGAAACCGGTGTTGATCTTCATCACCTGCTCGATGACGAAGTCCCCCTCCTCGCCCGCCTTTGCGCCGTGCGGCAGCAGGAAGTAGCGCCAGACGAGCGGCGGGTCTCTGATAGCGTCGCACGGCCTGGTAGGAATCTCCTCACCGCGGATGACGGTGAACGACTGCGCAATGAAGCGCTCGATCTGCTTGCGGGCCTCGTCGTCGGGGAACATGATGTGGAAGGCGTAGCAGTCGGCGTACTCGGGGTAGATGCCGTAGATGGCGAAGCCGCCGCCGAGGCCGTTGCCGCGGTCGTGCATGTTGGCGATGGCGCGGATGACGTCGCTGCCTTTGACGGCGCGCCCCGAGGTGTCCATGACGCCGAAGATGGAGCAGGCGGCGATGACCTTGTCGTCGTTGTAGGGGTTGCTGAGCCGTCTAACGTCCTGCATTTCGCCCGTCCTCCTCGATGCCGGCGCGGTCCAGCAGCCGCTGTCGCGCGTGCGGCGGTAGCGACGCGAAACTGAAGTCCTCCGCTGCGAGCGCCTTCTCGAAGCGGTGCGTATCGATGGCCGCCCGCATGAGCCCGTAGACGACGCCCGCGCTCTGGATGTCGCCGGCGAAGATCGCCCCGACGACGCGCCCGTCCTTCAAGACCACGCGCCGGTAGCGGCCGCCGCTCGTCTGCGAGCGCAGCACGCGGTAGCCGCCGTTCTTCGGCGGCTCGACGATGCCTGCCGATACAATGGCCATTCCAAAGTAGTTGAAGGCGTTGAGGTTCGTGCTTCCCTCGTAAGCGCGCGCCGGTAGGCCGGGAGCGCGGGCCATGTTGTGCCCGGCGATGCGACCACCCATGACGGCGTTCGGCCAGATGGGGTTGGGCCGCGTCTCCCCGCGTGCGAAGTCGTAGACCTCGGCCACGTCGCCGCAAGCGTAGACGTCGGGGCAGCTCGTCATCATGTGGGAATCGACGACGATCCCGCGTCGCGTCTTTATCGCTGTTCCGCTCACGAGGTCGGTTCGGGGCGAGACGCCCACGGCGGAGACTACCGCCTGGCAGGCTATCTCGCGCCCGTCGTCGAGCACAACGCCCGCCGCGCGGCGTCCGTTCTCGCGCGCGCCGATTATCTGTTCCACGCTGCGCCCCGTAATCACCTTGACGCCGGCTTCGCGCAGCCGCGCTTCGACCATCGCCGACGCCTGGCTGTCGAGAGCGGCGCTGAGAATGCGATCCATCAGCTCCACGATAATGACCTTCGCTCCGATGCTGACGAGCGCCTGCGACACGCTGACGCCGATGAGCCCGCCGCCGATGACGACGACGCGCGACGCGGCGTCAATCTCCCGGCGCAGGGCGACCGCGTCGTCGAGGGTGGTGAAGGTGAAGACGCCGCTGCGGCTTATGCCGGCGACGTCGGGCCGGATAGGGGAGCCGCCGGTAGCGAGCAGGAGCTTTTCCCAGCGCAGCGCCGTCCCGTCGTCGAGCTCGACAGCCCGGCCTTCGATGTCGAGGCGCGTGGCCTTCGTTCCAAGGACAGTTTCGATGCCGTTTTTCGAATAGAAGCCGGGCCCGCCGAGGAAGGTCTGCTTTATCGAGCGGTGTCCGGCGAGGTAGTCGGAGATGAGAGGGCGCGAGTAGGCGGGATGGCGCTCGTCGGAGATGATGGTTATCGGGCCCGCCGTGTCAAGCTCGCGGATCGCCTCCGCGGCGGCGATGGCGCCGGCGGAGTTGCCGATTAGCAGATAACGGGTGGAGACCTGCCTTCCCATCGCTACCGCTCCACGCTTTCAAGGATCGCCGCCTCCACCGCGGCTTCCTCCAGCGTGAGGGCGCGGTTGGAGCAGCCGGCGACACAGGCGGGGACATCGAGGTCAGGGCACATGTCGCACTTCGCGATCGATTGTCGCGCGGCGTCGGGTGTTATCGCGCCGAAGGGGCAGGCGATGACGCACGTCCAGCACCCGACGCAGCGTGTGGCATCGTAAAGGACGAGGCCGCTCGATGGGTCGCGGCTGAGGGCGCCGGTGAGGCAGGCGTCGACGCAGGCGGGCTCCGGGCAGTGCAAGCAGCGGACGGGCAGGAAGCCGTCCTTCGCCTGGCGCACGGATATTCTTGAGAGCGAGGGCGGGCTCTCGGACTTGAACGCCTTGAGGATGTCGCGCGACAGCGAGTGCTCGACGACGCAGCTAATCTCGCAAAGCCTGCACCCGATGCAGACGTCCTCGTTTACGCGGATGCGTTTCATTTTGCTGTCGCTGCCTTTTGCCGGAGAAGAACCGGCAGCTGCTACCGGTTACCTCTCTTTGTTTCGTCCGTTCTGTCGTCTCACCACGACTGAGAAGAGGGAGGTGAGGCGGCAAGCGGCTACCGTATGCCACAAGTTTATCGGTCTTTTATCGCTAGTGTCAAGGCAGTAGTGTGAAGAGTTCGTTAACATTTCCTCCCAAAGGAGCATGTGAGAAAAGGGGCACATTCCGACAGGCTCGGGCGTCTCTGCCCGACCAGCCGGGCTTGCCGCCCACGGATGAAAAGCGGATAAACGGATGGCTGAAGCGGCGCGCCGCCGGCAGGCGCGGCCCTATTCCGGGGGCATCTGCGGGTCTGATGAGGCGGTGTGCGCGGTGGGCAGGAGGTCCGTCTCCTCAGCGGCAGACTCTTGCCGCTCCCTGCGGCGGGGTGGCCGGGCGCGCCAGGCCGCCGCCCCCAAGCCGGCTGTCGCTGCCAGATAGCAGGCGCAGCCGACCCAGAACGAAACCGAGATCCCCCAGGAAAGGGCAATGGCCACCGCGAAGACGGAGGCGCATACGGAGGTGGCGCCGTTTACCCCCCAGAAGAAGGGCGTCGGAGCGTCCGGCCAGGCGGAAACGACCCTCATCCCGATGGGGAACGGCATCCCCATCGCCAGACCCATCGGGGCGAGAACGGCGACGGCGGCGAGAATGCGCACGGGAGTCGTCGATGATTCGAAGCGATCGATGAGAAGCGGCGTGACGAAGCCGAAGGCGAGAAGCAGCGCCAGAAGAATGACAAGGGGCAACAGGTTCAGCAACCGCGGGCCGGGGGCCGCTATCCGCTCGGTGACGAAGCTCCCGATGCCGCTGAACAGCAGGAGCGAGAACAGGACCACCGATAACCCGTACGTCGGGTGCCCCAGGAAGATGTTCAACCGCTGCATCTGCGATACTTCGATGAGCAAGAAGCCCAGCCCGATGCCCGCGAAGAACAGGAAGAAGGGAGGCATCCCCCTGAGACTGGCTTTTCTCGCCGTCAGCATCAGGGGGACGATGATGCACAGGAACGTGAGGACGAAGACGGCTATCGTCAGGCCCGCGAGGACGAGCACGGGCTCGGTCAGTCCTTTCTCGTCCGGGAGGTCACTGCGAAACAGGTCGCGGAGACGGAGCATCTGGAAGAAGTACGGCTGGTCGTCGGTGGGCGGAGAGATGTCAACCGGGAGGCCGGCCACGTAGGAGTTCACGTCTTCCGCGTTCACTATGCCCGCAAAGCTATCCTCCCCCACGTAGGCCGGCGTGATAATACGGCCGAACTGCATCTCCTCCACGGCGTGATCGAGCGCAGCAATAGTCTCCGCGGACAGAGGAGACGGACTGACGAGGATGGTCGCCGTCACCCCCGCTCCCGCCATGTAGATGTGTGCCCGCGCGTCCTTAACTCCGCGGCGATGCAGGGTCTCGGTCGCCAGGGCCACCAGGCGTTGGGCCTGCAGCGGCTGCTCCCAGTTGTAGAAGCGGGAAACGCTAAGCAGTCCGTTGGGGGTCAGGTGATCGAGGAAGCAGTCCCACGCCTCCACCGTGTAGAGAGAGTTTTCCGAGAGGGCGTAGGCGCCGGCCGCCGTGGCAGCCCACGTATCGGTCAGGGAGAGCTGTATGATGTCGTACTTCTGGTCTGAGCGCGCGATGTAGCTCCGCGCCTCGTCATTGACAAACGTCACGCGCGGGTCCCTGTCGAGATGGCCGGTGAAATCGCCGTACACGTCGTTTACGGCGTGCAGTATGTTGTCGTTGATCTCCACTCCCGTGACCGACTTCTGATCGAAGGCGAGAGCGGAAAGGATGTCGCGGCCGCCCCCGACGCCGACGACAAGGACGTCGGCGTCCTTATAACCGTAGTGCGCAAGATTCGTGACGTCGTACTTGAGGTGACGGATCTCCTCCTCACGTCCCGCATAGCGGGTCAGAACGGTGAAGGCGGTAGAGTCGATTACGAGGTCGAGCTGCTGGACCTTTATTTCTTTGGGCAGCGTGGGACTCATTCCCCACCCCATTGGGACCATGCTCAGGCTGGGGTTCACCCTGATCCTCGAAAAGGCGTTCCATTGCTCGTACAACGGCGACGAGACCTCGTAGCTGGGGACGGCCAGGTCCGACCCTACCCAGGTCACACGCAGGAATGGTTGGCGCTGTTCGAAGAGGACGGCGTTCGAGAAGGCGAGGCAAAACAGGGCGATGGCGCCAGTGAAACCGAGCCAGAAGAGTCGTTGCTGGCCGGCGGCTTGGGCGAACCAGAATGAGGCGACGCTTGGCAGGGCGGCGATGGCAACCACAGCTGAGGGGGCGTCCATCATGTCCAGCAGCCAGACGAGGGCGACGGCCCCTACGGCGGCGCCGACGAGGTCGGCGGCGTAGAGCCGGCTTATCTGCCGGGGGAAACGCGTGAGGGCAAGGCAGACGCAGACGCCGCTGAATATGAACGGGATGGCAGTCACGAGATAGATGAGGGTCGCCGAGTAGACCCCTGCTAATGACCAGCGGGCAACGAACGGCACCGAGAGCTGAGTGAGGAAGCTGAGCACGATCGATATGCTGAAGAGGAAGGAAAACACAATGAGCCGCTCGTTCGTCTTCTCCGTTGGGAAGCGGTCGGGGAGAAGGTAGACGATGAGCGCGCCGACGGTCATTCCGAAGAGGGCGACGGAGATGGCGACGAAAGCGAAGTGGTACATCATGGTCACGCTGAAGATGCGCGTGAGCAAGACTTCGTACATCAGGGTGGAAAGCGTGATGAGGAAGAGGCCGACGTAGGTGCCGAGGCGGGCCCGCGGGGTGGTCATCTCCAGCAGGGTCAAGACAGCGCCTCCCGGTGCGCGGACGGGACACTGGGCGGGGAAACCGTGTTGACGATTGTTTAGCACACTGCAGTGCTAGAGTCGAGGGGGCAGTCCTGCCGGGCGCTTGACAAGCATGGAAGAACTATGTAATGGTATTAGCAGCTTACCATCCGACTCTGAAATGGTAGTAGAACCCTTCGACAATTATCTGGACCTGGTCGAGGCAGCGCGGGTGCTCGGCATCCACCCGCAGAGCCTGCGCCGGCTGATCAAGCAGAAGAAGATACCGGCCATGGTGTTCGCCGGCAAGTATTTGATCGAACGCGACAAGCTGGAGATGTTCAAGACGAACTACGACCCGCGTCCGGGCCGGAAAACGATCCGCCGGCTGCTGTAGGGACGCCGCGCGCCAAGAAAGAAAAAAGGGCCGGGAGGCCCTTTCGCTTTTCCCGAGAAAGGACTCACGCCGGTGGCGGGACTATCTCGATCAACGGGTCGTTGAGGTTGGTGACCTGCATCTCCAGCGTCACCAGCACGTCGCGCCCCTGCTCGTCCTTGCCGCGGGCATCGAACGTTATCTCCACCGGGTAATGCCCTTCTTCAGTGAGCCAGAGGTCCACCTTCGTCTGGCCGCTGACGCCGCTTTCCTCTTCCGTATTCAGGAGCAGCGCAAGCCAGCGCATTCCTTGCTGGGTGACGCTGTAGTGGAGGACGGGAACGCCGTCAAGCTCCTCGCGGAGGGGCCGGGCGCCCGCAAACATGTCCTCCCGCGCTATCGCCGCGGTTATCTCCTCAGGAGTGAGCAGGGAGGCGTCGAGTCCCGAGTTGGCGGTCTCCGTCCACTCTTCCCCGGACTTGAACCAGGTCTTCCCTCCGATGTTGACAGTGCCGAGAGAGTGCCCGCTGTTCTTGAACTCTATCCACATCTCGCTCTTGTCCGGAGGAATGGATGCGCCCCGTATCTCGACCTCCGAGAGAAGGGATGCGAAGCCCTGGAGTAGCTCGTCCTCCATCTGGGGGATGCTCAGGCTGAGCCGCACGGAGTAGCGAAAGCTCTCGAGTTCGTTGAGCGGTCCGATGGAGACGAGCGCGGGCGGCAGTGTCGGGAACGGCGTCGGCGTGCCGGTCGCGGCCGGGGAGGCGACGGCCTCCTCAGGTGGCGCGCCGTCGTCGTCGCACGCCGCCATAAGCGCAACAAGGCCCACGACGGCAAGGACACACACAAAGAACGGGGACCGCGAGAATGGACCTTTCCTCACATCTGCCGTCCTTTCCTCCCGGGTCAAGGACCGCTGGCCCGCAGGTACTCGAGGGACCTCCTGTACCATTCCTCGCTGATCTTGCCGCTGGACATGAGATAGTTGAGGACGACTTCGAGGGTAAGTATGGAGATGAGGTTCATGTTGTGCTGCCGCAGTAGCTCGCGTCCGCCCTGTTGCCTGTCGAGCAGCACTACGACGTCTTTGATCCGCAGCCCGGCCTCTTTCAGATAGCGGGCGGTATCGAGGATGCTGTGGCCGCCGGTAATCAGGTCGTCGATGATGAGGACGCTCTGCCCGGCCTCGTGCAGCCCTTCGATCTGGCCGTTCTTGAGCTGACCGGGGTGAACGTAGATGAGGGGCACCTTAGCGGCGAGCGAGAAGGCGGTCGCGAGGTGCAGCCCGCCGAAGGGCACGCCGGCCACGAGCTGAAACGGGGCGACCTGCGGGTTGAGCATGCGCTGACGGGCGTCGACCTCATCTCTGATGACGCGCGCCGCTCGCTGGAGGGCGGAGGGCTTGCTGATGAGAAGGCGCAGGTTAAGGTATACGGGCGAGTGAACGGCGGTGCGGCCGAGCGTGAAATCGCCGAACTGAATCGCTCCCAGCTTCCACAGCGTATCGGCGAGCCAGAGGTTTCCCCGATAGGAGAGGCGTACCATTTGGGGTCCTTGCGTCGAATTAATGGCTAATATAACAGAAATGGCGAAGAATCTCTAATGCCGGCAAGATGCCCGGCCGCCCGTAACCGCGTGCCGTCATACGAAGGCTTCGTCCAGTTACGCCGGCCGGCGGGCTTCCGGATTGACGCAATGGGCCGGCATTTCGCCCTGGAGGACGGCGACGATGTTCTCCACGGCCATTCTCGCCATCTTCTCGCGGGTCGCGACGCTGGCGCTGGCGATGTGGGGAGTGATCACAACGTTGTCGAGGTCCAGAAGCGGATCGTCTGCGGGGATGGGCTCGATCTCCGAAACGTCGAGGCCCGCCGCCGCAATCCGGCCTTCCTTTAAGGCGGAATAGAGAGCGCGCTGATCGACGACGGCGCCCCGAGAGGTGTTGACGAGGACAGCGCCCGGCTTCATAAGGGCGAGCTCGCGCTCACCGATGAGGTGATGGCTCTGCGCGTCGAGGAAGACGTGCACGCTTACGAAGTCGGACTGCGAGAGGAGCCTGTCGAGGTCCACGTATTCGAGTCCAAGCTCTTTCTCCGCTTCGTTCCGCCGTACGATGTCGCAGTAGAGGAGGCGCATGTTGAAGCCGCGGGCGCGCCTGGCCACAGCGAGGCCGATCTGCCCCAGGCCGACGATGCCGAGGACGGCGCCGTGGGCGTCGCGTCCGAGAAGGAAAGAAGGGTGCCACGTTTTCCAGCCGCCGGTCCTCGTGAGGCGATCACCTTCGACGACGCGCCGGGCGGCGGCGAGGAGGAGCGCGAAAGCCATGTCAGCGGTTGTCTCGGTAAGGACGCCGGGGGTGTTGGCGACGAGGATGCCCCGCGCTGTGGCCGCCGCAACGTCGATATTGTCGTAGCCGACGGCCATGTTGCTCACCACGCGGAGGCGGGCGCCCGCGTCAAGGACTGTTGCGTCGATGCGGTCGGTAAGCATAGTGAGGAGGGCGTCGACGTGTGGCGCACGGCGGAGTATCTCGTCGCGGGGCGGCGGGGCCTCCTCGGGCCACACTTCCACGTCAGCCGCGGCCTGAAGGAGAGGGAGTGCGTTGCCGGGAAGCTCTCTGGTGACGAAGACGGCGGCGCTTTTCACTTCAGCGCGGGCGGACAGACCTACTTCCAGAACTCCCACCAGCGTTTCGACTTCGGCGCGGCCTGGCCCTTCGATGCCATCGGCATCTCGGCCGTTTCCGGCGCCGCCTCCATGCTGGAAGGAAGGGGAGCGTACTTGGAGGGGTCCGCTTCGAACTGGCGCTTACATTCCTCAGAGCAGAAGTAGTAGTTGACGCCCTGGTAGGTGGACATGCCGGCGGCGCTCGTTGTTTCGCACTCCATGCCGCAGACCGGATCGCGGACCATCTCGGCCATTTCGAAACTCCTTTCTGGAGCTGCACTTCTAGTGAAGGTAACGCATCGGGAGGGGATCGTCAATATCTGGTGGCGAGGACAGTCTTAAAGCGGTCTTACAAATGGCGTTTTCCGATTGGTCGCGGCGCTTGTTATTGGCTGCAGGACAGGGTCCTGCAGCCGGAAAAGGTTACCGGTCGGATCCAGGCCGAGCGTCGGGCCGCAAGCAAGCACCGTTTATCTGCTGAAGCGTCGTCGGGCCGCAAGCGACTCATGTCCTACTGTGACGAGGGGTCTACCGGATGGCGTGGAGATGGCGGGCAAGATGCCCGCCCTATGGGGGAGCCGGGCCGCAAGCGATTTTCGTCGGGGGCGGTCTGCCAACGGATAGAAAACGGAAAAGCGCATGCGGCGCGGATGTATTGCCGTATCCGATCCGGCGGGATGAATCCCGCAGCCTATCGTGAAGCGGCGTGTGTTGCTACATCAGGAAATCGAAGGCAGAGTAGACGAAGCGGACGCCTATCGCCAGCAGGAACACGCCGCACACAAAGAGGATCGCTCGATAGGTGCGAGCGCTCATCATGCGCCGTCCGGAAGCGAGGACGAACGCGACGAAGCTCAGCCAGAGGAAATCGGAGAGGATGTGCGCCGTGAAGAACGAGCTGACTCCAGCGGCCCCGTGATCGAGCGACTCCGTGAGGTACGCCATCCCGATGCTCGCCCACCAGATGATCCAGTAGGGGTTGGCGACGCTCACGAGGATGCCCGCCGGCACGAGGACGCCGAGCATCGGCAGGGGACGGTTTGACGCGACCGCCGCGTCCGTCCCTGCCATCGCCGCTACCAGGCGACGGCGGTAGCCTCCGGACGCGGGCTGCCCGTCACTGCTGTTCGGAAGCGAGTCCACGTCCAGGCGGAGTTCCTGGCGGGGCGCCGTGCGCACCATCTGGTACCCCATCCAGAGCAGGAACAGGCCGCCGAGAAGGGCGATCACGGCCGTACCGAGTCCCTCGTCGAGGAACTCGCTCAGACCGAGCGCGAGTCCGATGACCAGCGCCAGCTCGATGAGGCCGTGTCCTGCCGCGACCATCGGCCCGACCCAGAAGCCGCGGCGGAGCGTCTCCCGCACCGAGAGCGTGAAGAGAGGCCCCGGCATGAGGGCGCCGGAGAGGCTGATGAGGAAAGTGTTGGCGAATATCGCGAGCAGGGCCACGGAGCGTTCTCCTCAACTTTCAGTTTCGCACCCGCGCTCGAAGGCGGTCAACCGGACGAGCCTGCAGCCTGACCGCGCCGTCGGAGGCCCTATGGCCTCACCGCGCCTTGAAGCCCGCCCGCCGCAGGCAGGGACGCGGCGTCGTCTGGCCGACTGCCTCTGCTACAATGAAAAGCGGCTCAGCCATGGACCGCAAGCTCCTCCTTTTTGATGTCGACGGTACCCTCATCCGCACGGGCGGAGCGGGACGGCGCGCCATGGACCTCGCGTTCGGCGAGCTGTTTGCGGTCGAGGGCGGCCTGGACGGTGTCGAGATGGCGGGCCGCATCGACGCCGCCATCTTGCGAGCGGCGCTGCTGAAGCACGGGCTCCCTACGCAGGCCTTCGACGAGCAGGTCCGCCGCTTTCGCGACGCCTACTGCCGCCACCTCAGCGTCACCCTCAAAGAAGCGACGGGCACGGTTCTGCCCGGCGTCCGTGAGCTGCTAACGGCCCTCTGGGAAAGGCCGGACGTCCGGCTCGGCCTGGCGACAGGGAACTTTCGCAGCGGAGCGGAGACCAAGCTGTCGCACTACGGTCTCTGGCACTTCTTCGACGGCGGCGCCTTTGGCGACGATCGCGAGGAACGGAATGGGCTGGTGGCCCGGGCGATCGAGATCATGCGCGACGGCTCGTGGGCGGACGCCGACACAGTGTACGTGATCGGCGATACCGTCTACGACATAAGGGCGGCGAAGGCGAACGCCGCCGTCGCCGTCGCCGTGGCTACGGGCGGGACGACAGCGGAAGAGCTTATCGCTGAAGAGCCCGACTTGTTCTTTGACGATTTCGCGGATTGGCGGGGCGTGCTTGGGGCACTGGGCCTATCGGCCGCAGCGGAATAAAGAAGGGTGCGCTCCGTAGGGAGCGCACCCCGGGATACCGTCGCGGGGCTTGTTCCTGACGGCCATTCCGCTTCGGTGGCCTGGCGGGCGGCTTCGGCGCGATGCTGGTGGCGAGGAAAACCGCGCCGCTGCAAGTAGGGGTGACACCCGCCAGGAGTCATCCCGTAATCATTTTACATAACTCAGCGCAGTCCTGCAAGCTCCTGGAGCAAGCGCCAGTATTCAAGTCTGTCCTGCTGCGCCGCCAGCAACACCTCGCTCGGGTTCCCGTCCTTGTCGAACTGCTTCGCGAAGCGGCCCTCCGTCCTCGCGAAGGCGATGAAGTCGAGCGGCTCCTCCGTCTTCGGGTCGATGTGCCAGTCCTGCTTCATCGACGGGTTTCCCTGAAGACTGAGCCTCTCTTTAATACTCGACCCATTTCGCGGATCGTACACAAAGATGGGGAACGTGCGTGAGTCCTTGGCCAGCCGCGCCTGGTGCGACGACTGGTCGTCCGCTATCTGGTGCTCCGGCTGGCAGGCGCAGTAAACGCTGACGACGGCCGGGCCCTTGAACTCGTTGGCGGCCATGATCGAGCGGTAGAAGTGGTTGATGTCGGCCGTTATCGTCTGGGCGACGAAGACGTTGGGGTGCATCATGGCGATGATGCCCAGCTCCTTGCGCCGCTCCTGCTTGCCGGCGATGGCCGCGCCGAAGGGGGCCATCTCCGCGTCCTGCCCGGTGTAGGTTGCCGTCGACGCCTGGCCGCCGGTGTTCGAGTAGACCTGCGTATCGAGGACGAGCACCTTGACGTCCATCCCCGAGGCGAGGAGCCGGGACAGGGCGCCGAAGCCGATATCGAGAATGGCGCCGTCGCCGCCCATCGCCCACAGCCGCTTATGCTGCCAGCCCATCTGGTTCCAGCGCAGGCGTATGCCCATCGCGTCCGAGACCGCGTTCTCGAACAGCGAATTCGTCCAGGGCACGAGGTAAGGGTTGAAGGGATAGCTTGAGCCGTAGACGGTGTTGCAGCCGGTAGCGGCGACGAGGGCCACGTTCTCCGGCCCGTAGACGAAGCCGGTCGCGGCCAGCATCATGCGGATCGCCGTCGCCTCGCCGCAGCCCATGCAGGAGCCGGCGCCGCCCACGTAGAGGAGCGAGCGTTCAGCGAGCATGATGTCGGGAAGGACCTTCTCGTTGATGTAGCGGGACGGCGTGTCGGGCAGACCTTTGAAGAAGGCGAAATCGCGCTTATACGCCTCGACCGATTCCGGGGTTTTGCGCGTCATCGAGAGAGCCTCGTGGCTGCCGCAGACCTCGACGCACTCGGCGCAGCCCTTGCACTTGCTCACGTCGATGAACAGGCCGAACAGGCCGCCTTCCTCTCCCTTCTTCTCGGGCGCGCCGTAGAACTTCGTCGTCTCCGCGAAGTGGCCGCGCAGCCTTTCGCGCTCGGCGGGGTCCTCGACTACTGCCAGCCGCTTCTCGAGCTCCGATTTCGCGACGACTTTGGCGAGGATCGCCGTGTCGGGGCACTTGGTGACGCACTCCATGCAGCCGACGCACTTCTCGGCGTCGAGCGCCGGGAACTCGGGGGAGATGTAGCTAAAATCGCGGAGAGCGGCCGTCCCCGGCGGGATCAGGCTGCGCGCCGCCGCCTCATCAGAGGGGAGGATGTCGGCGCCCTTTCCCGCGCGATAGGCGGCGATGACTTTTTGCTGGAACTCCTCGGCGGTCGGGATAACGGCGCTCTGCCCCTTCTTCTGTTGTTTGCTCTTGGCGTTGCTCATGTTCTCAATACCTCTCCAGGGCTAGCGACCGGCGCGCGCCGTCGCGCTCGGTTCTTTCGCTTTCACTTCCGGCGGCACCTCGAAGACTTCGTTGAAGCCGCGGCGGACGCACTCCAGGTTGTCGCGGATCACTCCCTCGCCGCGGCCGCCGAAGTACTTGCGCAGCGACTTCTCAATGCGCTGGAACAGCTCCCTCTCGTTCACCTTCGCCTCTTCAAGGAAGGGCGTGTAGCGCAGGAACACGCCCAGCAGGACGATGCCCTGCATGCGCTGCACGAGGTCGGGGCGGCTTGCCACCTCCGCCGCGATCTTCGCCGTATCGAGGGCCAGCACGCGGATGTTGCGCTCGCGGATCGCCTGGCGCGCCGGCGCGGGTATGTCGGCCCAAACGTCCTCCGGCTTCGAGTGAGGCGTCTGGATGAACACCGTGCCGCCGTCGGCGAGGCCGGCGAGTGGGTTGCCGCTGCTGAAGGCGCTGACGTCGTGCAGGGGGACGAACTCGACGAACTTCTGCTCGCAGTGCGGCCGGATGATGTCGTGGGCCAGCGTCAGGTAGTAGCTCGTCGGCAGCCCCTTCTTCTCCGCGCCGTACCGTGGGTAGGCCTGGGCGTTCAGACCGAAGAGGTCGGACGAGATTGATGCGATGACCTTGTTGGTGGTGATGGCCCCGAAGCCGCCGACGGAGTGGCCGCGCATGGAGAACGAGCCCTTCGGCCGGACGTCGGGGTCTTCGGTGACCGGCAGCGCTGTCGGGTGGTTGACGTTGAGGGTGAAGTAGCGCTTTGGCTCCTTCGTCATCATGTTCTCGACGACCGCCACGATGTGGCCCGGCCGCACGTCGCGGCTGCCCAGGCCGGCGGAGCCCGATAGGATGGCGGGGACGCGGTTGATGGCTTCGTAGTCGGGGTGCCCGCCGATAGCGTCGGCGAAGGCGGCCTTTATCTCCGCCGTCAGCGGGTTGGACTGACCGAGCGGGTTGTCCATCTTTTCGAGAACGCTGAACGTCTTCAAATGCTTTAGAGCCGCGACGAGTTGCGGCCCCGGGAAGGGTCGGAACGCCGTCACCGTCAGCAGCCCGACTGGTATCCCTCTCTTCTCGCGCAGGTAGTCGACAGTCGCTATTGCCGTGTCCATCATCGAGCCCATCCCGACGATGGCGTATTCGGCGTCATCGAGGCGGTAGGGCATGACGGGGTTGTAGCGGCGGCCCGTAAGCTCGTAGTACTCGTCCATCGCGTTCTGGAGCGCCTGCGGCACCCTCTCGTAAAAGTACCGCTGCGCTATCTTCCCCATCATGTAGCTGTCCATGTCCTGGACGATGCCGCTCATGACGGGATGGTGTGGGTCGATGATGTTGACAAGCTTCGCGCCGGGCGGCCCGACGAAGGCGTCCATAAGCTCGGGCTCGGGCAGGCGGACGCTTTCGACAGTGTGGGTGGTGAGGAAGCCGTCCTGGCAGTTGAGGAACGGCGTCTGGGTATCCTCAGCCGTGCGGCGGGCGATGAGCGCGAGGTCGCCGACCTCCTGGGCGTTGCGGGCGAACAGAATGCCCCATCCGCAGTCGGCGACGCCCATCACGTCGTCGTGGCCGGAGTGGATGTTGAGCGACTGTGAGGTGAGAGCGCGGGCGCCGATCTGGAACACGACGGGCAGCCGCTTGCCGGAGATGGTGTAGAGGACCTCCTTCATGAGGATGAGACCCTGCCCGCAGGTGAAGTTGGTCACGCGGCCGCCGGCTGCGGCATACCCCTCGCAGGCGGAGGCGGAGCTGTGCTCGGACTCCGGCTCAAGGAAGACAAGCGTCTCTCCCCAGATGTTCTTGCGTCCGTTCGATACCTCGTCGGCGTATCCTTCCCCCATGTTGCTCGAAGGCGTAATGGGGTAGGCGCAGGCGCCCTGGGTAATGTGCGTCTCCACCCATACGGCGACGCCCGTGCCGTCGCTGGTGGAAGGGATGCCGGGATAGGGGAAGCCCCTTTCGCTTCTGTTCTTTGCCATTCGTCAGCCCTCACAAAACATAGCTAGATGGGGAAATATGCGCTCAAGTATACAAGAGTCGCGTTTCAATGCAACCGGCGGGCTGCAGCCGGCCGGTCTCCTCTCGCTGGCCGACGCGCCGAAGGCAAGCCGCTTGTCGTGCGCCGGGGAGGATTGTGATTGCGGGACCCATGATTGCGGAACCAGTACCAGTATGTCACGAATTAAAGAAGTTTGCAACGTTCAAAAGAGGAAAAGTCTCCCGGTGGGCTAGGCGGGCGTCTGGACGGCGACCTTTACCTGGGGGAGGAGACTCTCGTCGGCGTCGCCGGGAAAGAAGGCGGTGACGCCGCCGCCCACGTAGTGCAACGGCACGAAAAGGACGCCGGGAAGCACATTGGGGGTCACCCGCGCCGCGATCGCGAGTTCTCCGCGGTCGCTTACGAGGACGACCTTGTCGCCGTCCTTCACGCCAAGGCGGGCCGCGTCTTCGGGGTTAATCTCCACGAACTCTTCGCGGTGCAGCTTGTCGGCCTCGACGGAATGGACCGCCGCTCCCTCGAGACTGGTGTAGAGCCCGCGGCCGGTCGTGAGCGTGAAGACGCCGTCGGCGGGCGCCATTCGAGGCAGTGAGACGAGCGGCCTGATCGTCGCCTGCGGGACTTCTTCGGCTGCCGCGCGCGTCTTGCCCGACTGGAGCGAATCATAGCGGGCGGCGCCGTAGAGCGGCGCCACCGACGCTATCTCCTCCATTACCGCCCCCGCGCTCTCGTAAGCGAAGCCGGCCGCGCTCGACAGCTTCTCGCCCAGCCTGCTGCCCAGCTCGGAAAGTATGCGCCACGACTGCCGGGCCTCGCCCAGCGGGACCATCGCGGCGTTCAGCCGCAGCAGGCGGCGGTCGGCGCTTGTGAAGGTGCCTTCCTTGCCGTAGGTGGTCACTTCAGGCAGGACGATGTCGGCGGAGCGCGCGGTATCGGTCAGCAGATTATCGATGACGAGCAGGAACTGGAGGTTGCCCAGCGCCTCGCGCACGCTCGCTTTCGCGGCCGCGGCAAGCAGGGGGTTGTCTTTCAGAGCGACGAGCGCCTTCAGCTTGCCCTGTCGGGCCGCGGCTATCATGCCGTTGAAATCGAGGCCGTCGGCCGGCGGCAAATCGGCGCCCCACGTCTTCGCCAGGGCCTCGCCCGCCGCGGCGTCCGAAAGCGAGCGCAGCCCGGGAAGCCGGTCGGGCGCGACGCCCATGTCGCGGGCGCCGGTCGCGTTCGCATCGACAGGCAGGACGTAAAGGGAGCGGGCGGCCTGGCGTCCGCGGGCGACGATGGCGAGGTTGGCGGCCGCGCGCGCCGTGTCGCCGGCTTCGAGGGCGCTCAGTGGGCCGGGAGCGACGATGACGGCGAGATGGCCCTCGCGGTCCTTCGCGGCCTCGGTGAGCAGGGCGGCGGCGTTCTCCAGTGCCTCGGCGGGAACGCCGGGCACGTGCGCGCCGTCGCCAAGCGCTTCGACGCCCTCGACCTGCGCCTTCTCGCTTACCTCCGCGTCCTGCGCGACGAGGCGCGCCAGCGCCTGTAGTGTCGCCGCCTCGTTGCCGGGGTAGGGGCGCAACCACGCCTCCGCGAAGTCGCAGACCTCGCCCCAGTGCGGGCTGACGACTATCAGGCGGGCGCCGCCGTTCACGACCGCGTCCTTGACGCGGAGGGCGGCGACGTTATGGCTCGATTCGAGGTCGTCGGCGGCGACGACGAGCGTCTTTGCGGTGGCGATCTCGCTCATGTCGGCGGGCAGCGCCTCGGAGCCGAAGGCGGCCCGCAGCGACTCCGCAACCGCCGCCGCGACGGGCCCGCCGCTGTAATCGACGTTGTTCGTCCCGATGGCGGCCCGCGCGACCTTCTGTAGCAGGTAGTTCTCCTCGTTCGTCGCCAGCGGCGAGCCGAGGAAGCCGATGGCGTCCGCGCCGTCCCGTTCCCTGATCTCGGCGAGACGCGAGACTGCTTCGTTGAGCGCCTCTTCCCAGGTCACAGGGACGAGCGCGCCGTCTTTCTTCACGAGCGGGTGCGTCAGCCATTCCTGCTCTTCGACGGCGTCGTAGTGGAAGCGGCCGCGGACGCAGATTTGGGTGAAGCTGACGGGGTTGAGGGCATCGGGCCGGACGATGACGGGACGGCCTTCGCGCACCCCCATGCTGAGCGTGCAGCCGACGCTGCAGGAGTTGCAGGCCGTGGCGACCCACTCATCGGCCTGGCCGACCCACTTGTTGGGCTTTTCCATGAGGGTGGCCGTCGGGCAGAGGTCGATGCAGGCGCCGCAGAAGTCGCAATTCGATTCGTCCACGCGCCCCCCGGCGCCGAAGATGATACGCGTCTCGAACCCGCGCCGCGCCAGGCCGATGGCGCCCGTGTGACGGATCTCGTCGCAGGCGCGGAGACAGCGGGTGCAGATGATGCACATCTGCGGGTCGAACTCGAGGAAGGGGTTCGCGCGGTCCGCCGGCGGTTGCTCCTTCCGGTAGAAGGTGCGCTCCTCGCCGATCCACGGCTCGTAGTTGACGGTGTCGACAAGCTCGCAGGCGCGCTGGAGCTCGCAGCGGTAGTTCTTCGAGCAGGTGAGGCAGCGGTGGGTCACGACGCCGTCCCGCAGGCAGATGTCGCCGGGCATGCAATGCACGCGCCGGTGGCAGGTGAGGCAGCGGTCGGAGTGGTTGGCGAGGATGAGCGAGAGGACGGCGCGGCGCGCGTCGGCGAGCTGGGGCGTGTTGGTGCGCACCTCCATGCCGTCGGTCACGCGGGTGGTGCACGAGAGCTGGGGGCCGCGTCCCCCCTCCACCTCGACGAGGCACATGCGGCAGCCGGCGTAGGGAGGAAGTCCGTCGATGTAGCAGAGCGCGGGGATGTAAAAGCCGTTCTGCTTCGCTACTTCGAGGAGGACGGCGCCCTCGGGGGCCTCTATCTCCTGGCCGTCGATGGTTATCTTCGCCACGTCAGGCACCCCGTTCTATCGCCTCGACGACGGCCTGGGGCGCCTTGCCGCCGTGGGGGTAGGTGTAGTCGTGCTCGCGCAGGTACTGCCGAGCCAGCTCGGTAAGCGCGTGTTTGTCCTTGTACATGTCCTGGAAGATGTAGACGGCGTCGCGGTAAGTCCCACCGGGCTGGATGGCCAGGTAGGGGCAGGCCTCGGTGCAGAGGCCGCAGTACATGCAGAGACGGAAGTCGATCTCATAGCGGTCGACGCGCCGGCTGCCGTCGGGCGCGGGTGAGGTAGCGACGAGGATGCAGCCGTCCGGGCAGGCCTGGGCGCAGGTGCTACAGCCGGTGCAGCGCTCCTCGAACCACAGCAGGCTTGTCCTGGCGCGGGGAGGGATGTGGCGGACTTCTTCGGGGAACTGGACGGTGAAAGGCTTGCGGAAAGCGTTCTTGAGGGTGACAAGCATCCCCTTCGCAAGGCCGAGGCCGTACATCCGTCCTCCCTCGATTGCTGGACTGCAGCTAAAGAATAACCGGAGCGTCCTTTAGGGGGAAGACCCTATTCTCGGTGATCGTGAAAGCAGTCACAGGCGAAAGGTGGCGAAGTCGTCCGCCAGAAGTACTCCCGGCATGTCGAGCTGCGGGCGGCCCGGTTCGAGGTGGGTGAGGACGAACGTGGTCTGGGGCGGAATCTGCGCGCGAAGCCGCCGGATGTCGTCAAGGCTTATGTGGGGGCCGCAGTCCCCCTCCCAGCAGGAGCACTCGACGACGAGGACGTCGGCTCCCTTCGCGAGTTCCAGCACGGCGGGCGACATCTCGGCGTCGCCGGCGTAGGCCAAGACTCTGCCGTCCAGCCTCACTTTGAAGCCGAAGCAATCCAGCGACTCCGTGTGCTGCATGCGCACCGGTCGTGCTATCAGTTCGAGCACGGGATACTCGTTTCCCTCCGCCACTTCCAGGTACCGCCGGCGATAGCGCTGGTTCTTGCGCACGAGCCCGGGGAACCCCAGCTCGGTAAGGCGCTCTACCTTTTCCTCCACGCCGGGCGGCCCCACGATGAGCAGGTCCTTGGTGCGATGGTTGATGTACTCGTAGTCGAGGAAGAGGAAGGGCAGACCGAAGAAGTGGTCGGCGTGAAAATGGCTCAGAAAGACGGCGTCGATGCCGAGGGTCGGGATGTCGAGCCTGTTGAGATGCGCGAGCAACGTCGGCGGGGCGTCGAAGAGGAACCGACGGTTGAGCGCGAACGAGCTCCAGTAGCGGTCGCCGGCGAAGGCGTTGCCGGAACCAAGAAAGGTTAGCTCGAAGAGCGTCTCCGCTTCGCTCATGTCTCTCACGGCGCGTCCTCAGTCCATTATACACGCGGAAGGCGGCGGCCCCGATTACGGGCGGGTATCACGAAGAGGGCCGGTCTGCTGTGGCCGGCCCTCTCAGTGGATCGCGCTTGTCTATTTGACCATGATGTTGACGGTGCAGGCGGAGGTGAGCCCGATGACGTGCGCCAGCCCCACCTTCGCGTTCGGCTGCTGGCGGCCGCCGGCTTCGCCTCTGAGCTGCCATACGATCTCGCTGATGCCGCAGGCGCCGGTCGCGCCCAGGGGGTGGCCGCGCGAGAGGAGGCCGCCGCTGGCGTTCACCGCGGTCTTCCCGCCGATGTCGAACTTGCCTTCCTTCAGGTAGCGGGCGCCTTCGCCTTCCGGCGCCAGCCCCATGTTCTCGTAGTGAAGCAGCTCGGCGGTCGCGAAGCAGTCGTGCAGTTCCACCGCGTCGAGGTCCTCGGGGCCTATCCCTGCGATCTCGTAAGCCTCTTTCACCGCCAGCCGAGTGCAGAGGTTGATGTCGAGTATCGCGTTCCCCGATTCGCTCCAGGGGTCGCTGGTGAGGACGCAGGCCGCCACCTTCACGGCCTTCGAGCTCAGGCCCAGCTGTCGCACCTTGTCGGCGCTGGCGTAGATGACGGCGCCGGCGCCGTCGCCGGTGGGACAGCACATGTACAGTGTGTTGGGCCAGGAGATCATGCGGGCGTTCATGATCTCCTCCATGGAGAACTCCTGCTGGTACTGGGCGTACGGGTTGTGGACGGAGTTCTTATGGTTCTTGTAGGCTACGCGGGCGAAGTCCTCGAAGGTTGTCCCGTACTTGCGCATGTGGTCGACGCCCCATTGCGAGAACACGGGCGGCATGAGCTGCGAGCCCATGACGCCTTCGGGGATGTACGCCAGGTCTCCCATGGCGCCAATCCGGCCGGCGCCGAGGAGGCCGGCCTTCCCCATTTGCTCCGAGCCGATGCCCATGGCGATATCGAAGGCGCCGGAGGCCACCGAGAAGTAGGCCTCGCGGCAGGCAGTGGAGCCGGTGGCGCAGGCGTTCGATACGTTGACCACGGGCACGCCGGTCTGGCCGACGCTGCGCATTATCGCCTGGCCGATGGGGGCGGACAGGTTGCCGCTGCCCACCATCTGGATATCTTTCATCGTCAGGTTGGCGTCCTTGAGGGCGGCGATCACCGCTTCCGTCGCGAGGTCAACGACCGACTTGTCGGGGTAGCGGCCGTACTTCACCATGCCGACGCCGATTATGTAAGCGTCTCTCGCTGGTTTGACAGGCATGTTTCCTCCTTCTCAGCGGTCGGGGTAGCCTCTCGACCGTTAGTTCGCGGGCCGGTACTTGAAAGCGATTACGTCGTTGCCCTCGCGGTCCTCGCGGACCTTTTCGGTGTACATTTCCACCTTCTTGCCCAGGAGCGGCACCAGCTTCTCGGGGTCGGGCTCAATGCCGCCGAGGTTGCAGCGTACGGCCGTGCCCTCCGGCAGGTCGACGATGGCAGCGATGAAAGGGACCTCGATCCCGGGCGCGGACTGGTGGACGATCGTGAAGGTCTTGAGGGTGCCCTCGTCTCCGAACCTGATCTCGTCGAAGTCGCCGACCGCGAAGCACCTGGCGCAGGCCAGCCGCGGCCCCAGATATGCGGCCCCGCAGGCCTTGCAGCGGCTGCCCCACAGGTAAGGCTTCTCGTCCGGGGAGTCGGGAAGTTTCAAGTAATTGACGATGGGTTTCTGTTGTTTCTCCTTGGTTTCAGTCTCGCTTGCCTGTGTCAACGGGACCTCCTTTCGTTGGTCGGACCTCTGCCGCTGTCTCCGTCCGGAGCTGTGCGCGCCGGTAGACCGATTTCTAGCACGACTCTGAATGTGGATCAAGACATCAACAAACGCTTGACAGGGCAGTACATGTGTTCTATACTTGCCGCCAGAAGACGAACAGATGTACTGCGGAGGGAACCATGGGTAGCCTGATTGTCGCGGTGTGGGTGGTTGCGGCGGCGCTGTATCTCGTGTGGCAGTGGTGGTCGAGGGAGCTGGCGGATGGCGCGTGACGGGGCCAACGCCCACTACGCCGAGAGCTGGAGGCCCCGCAGGTGGACGGCGCCGACGCCTTTCTCCTGCAGCATCACCTTTATGCGGCCCAGGCCCGCCGGATCGGTGAGCTCGGTGACTGCCCGACGACGCGCGTAGTACTCCTCGAGGCGGGTCTCCGTGCCTTGCGGCGGAGCAAGGGCGCCGCCTATCCCCAGCGCGGTGAGGAACCTCTCCTGCGTCGTTATGCCGAGGAGGTTGAGGCCGTGCGCTTCGCCGGTCCGGACCAGGGTGGTGAAATCGACGTGCGAGGTCATGTCCTGCCGCCCGATGCGCGCGTAGGGGTCGCCGCCGGCGCTGTGGCGGTAGAAGCAGAGGAGGGTCCCGTCGCGGCGCCAGGGCGCGTAGAGGTCGGCCGCCTCGTAGCCGTAATCGAAGGTCATGACGAAGCCGCGCTGGAGCGCCTGCGCGACCTGCCTCGTCCAATCGACCGCCGCCAGGTTGACCTCGGCGCGGCAGCCCTCGCCCGGCCAGACCCCCAGCGCCTCGAAGTGGGCCGCGAGCGCCGGCGAGGAAGGGTCGCCGATCTCCTCCTGGAAGCGGCCGTCCTTCCACGTGACATATATCTCGCGCAGCTCGCCGTTTTCCATCAGCACGCGATGCACGGGAAAGCTGTCGACAAGCTCGTTGCTGAGCGCGCAGCCCTCGACGGCTTCCAGCGGCGCCGACGCGTCTTCCCAGTAGGCGTGCGCGGCCGCAGCCGCGCCCTGCGGCTCGATCGCGCGCCGTTGCCGCCCCACCAGCTCCTCGCTTGTATCCCGCAGCCGGTAGCGCAGCGCCTCGAGGAAGTCCGGCGCCTGTCTTTGCGCCCAGCGGAGGACATCGCGGCAGAGAAGGCCGTTGCCCGCTCCCTGCTCCAGCACGTCGAACACGGCGGGCCGGCCCATCAGCTCCCACATCTCGCGGAGTTGCCGGGCGACCAACTGACCGAAGATGGGGTGGACTTCGGGGCTTGTCAGGTAATCGCCCTGGCGGCCCATCTTCTCCCCGGGCGAGTTGTAGTAGCCGTACAGGGGGTGATAGAGGGCCATCGCCATGAACTGCTCGAACGTTATCCTGCCCTCCGCCTCGATCCGCAGGCGGATGGCCTCCTTGAGCGGCTCGCTCTCGGTCGACGGTTCGAAGTCGGTGTCGTCAAACTGCATGGGCATCCGCTTCCTATCTTAAGGGTGCCGCGCGGTTCAGGCGATGGGCCGAAACGATCATGGGCATCACCGATTTCAAGAAGGCGGGGCGCTGGCGAGAATCGAATTGAAGCGCTATACTCTTCTGTCGTGGGTCGTGAACAATGATATTGCTTTTCTTCGGCCTGCTGCTGGTCACTCTTGTGCTACTGCTCATGCTGCTCGTTTTCGGCTTCACGATGCGGGCGCTCTCCAGCCTGCTGCTCGTGCCGCGTTCGCTGGCGGCCTTGTTCATGAACCAGGCGGTGCGCAGCAACGAGGCGCTAAAGCACGCGACGATGAACGTGATCGAGGAGCGGTTCGGGCCGAGCGGTCTCAACGGACTGGCGCTTGAGAGCGGCTTCACTCTGGACGGCGTCGCGCCGCCGGACGTCGTCCTCGCCGCGGCACAGGAAGGGTTGCGACGTCTGCGGGCGGGCGAGCGGCGCCTTGCGGTGCACCTGCGCTCCGTCGAGGCGATCGTTGCGGCCGGCCTGCTGGGCGCCGTCGCGTTTCTCGGCGTCCTGCTCGCCATCGATCGCATGAGTCCGCTGTACGTCGTGCTCGCCGTGGTGACGGCGAACGTCATCGCCCCCTCAGTCGGGATGGCACTGCAAAGGCTGCTGCCGCGGTATATCGACCTCTCGCGTCTGCAAATCATAGGGCTGGCCGAAAGCCCCCTTCTTCCTCACGCCGAACCCATGGGCGCGTCGCGAGAGCACTTCGAGATCCGGACCGCTGTCGGCCGGTAGACGCAGCCGCCTCCTGTCATGTCGGCGGTACGATGGGGCGGCGCGGACCGGCAAAGCCCCGAATGACGCCCATTGAGGACGATGCCGTGGAGCCGAGGGTCAAGATCTGGGTGGAAAAGGGCGGCGGCGTGGCCCTGAGCGGCTACCGTGTGCGCCTGTTGCAGCTTATCGCGGAGACCGGCTCGCTTGCGGAGGCGGCGCGAAAGATGGGGCTGTCGTACCGGCGCGCCTGGGGGAAGGTGCGCGAGATGGAGGAGAACCTGGGCGCGCGACTCGTCGAGAGCGAGCCGGGAGGCCCTGGCGGGGGCCGGAGCCGCCTCACCGCCGAAGCGGAGAATATAGTCGCGCTTTACCCCCGCTTCGAAGCGGCGGCGCAGGCCGACGTCAGGCAAGAGTTCGAGAAGCTGTTCCGGCAGGGGTAGTTTTTTTGATGGGCGTTATGCTAGGGTCAGCATAACAACGCCGGGCAAAGTCGAATGAACGGGAAATGGATGCTCTTCGGTCTCCTGGTGGCGCTGGTCTTATCCATAACCGCTCTTGAGTGTGGAGAGAACGGCGACGATGGGTCAGGGTCTTCTCCGCAGGGAACGTCGTCGTCGGCCAGAGAAGGGGCGAAGGATATCATCGTGGCCACCACCACGAGCACTCAGGACAGCGGTCTCCTGGATGTTCTCGTGCCGGCATTTGAAGAGGAGACGAGGTACAACGTGAAGGTCATCGCCGTCGGGACAGGGCAGGCGCTGGCGATGGGGGAGCGCGGCGACGCCGACGTCCTCCTCGTGCACGCTCCTGCCTCCGAAAAGATGCTCGTCGATAGCGGGGCCGGGATTAACCGTCGCCTCGTGATGCACAACGACTTCATCATTCTCGGTCCCGAAAGCGACCCTGCCGGCATCAAGGGGACCACCTCTACCGTCGAAGCCTTCGAGAAGATCTACGAGGCCGGGTCTACCTTCCTCAACCGTGGTGACGATTCCGGCACCGACAAGCTGGAAAGAAGCCTGTGGAAGAAGGCCGGCCTGGACCCGAGCGGAGCTTCCTGGTACGAAGAGAGCGGCCAGGGAATGGGGGCGACGCTCCAGATCGCGAACCAGCGCGACGCCTACATCCTCTGCGACCGCGCCACCTATTTCGCCCAGAGGGGAAGCCTCTCGCTCGTCATCTTGTTGGAGGGCGATCCGGCTCTCTTGAACGTATACTCCGTCATTCAGGTCAACCCCGACAAGTTTGATCTCGTCAACGGCCCCGGTGGGGAGGCCTTCGCCGACTTCGTCGTTTCGGACAAGGCACAGCAGATAATCGCCGACTTCGTCGATGAGGTTTCCGGCGAGCCGCTCTTCATACCGGATGCCGACAAGACGTACGAGGACCTGGGGTTGAGCACGCCTTTCGGATAGACTTTCCCAGGGAGGTGGCCGTGGACCTGATTTGGGACGGACTCCGCGAGTCGCTCGACATACTGCGCAGCGGCGACTACGACCTGTGGCAGATCACGTTGCGCTCGTTGCTGATATCGGGGAGCGCCGTCGCCCTGAGTCTAGTCTTTGGAGTGGCGATTGGAGCCGCCCTCGCCTTCAACGACTTCCGTGGCCGCGGTTTCCTCGTGACGCTTGTGAATACGGGCATGGGGCTGCCGCCGGTGGTCGTCGGGCTGCTGGTGGCGATCCTGCTCTGGCGTAGCGGCCCCTTCGGGCAGATGCGCCTTATCTACACTCCCGCAGCGATGGTGGTCGCACAGACGATCATAGCCACGCCCATCGTCACCGGCTTCACGACGGCGGCGTTGCGCCACCTCGATCCGCGGCTGCGCACCCAGGTCTACGCGCTCGGCGCCTCACGGCTGCAGATGCTCTGGATCATCCTCTGGGAGACGAAGCTCCCGCTCCTGGCGGCCGTCATGGCCGGCTTCGGCGGCGCCATCTCCGAGATCGGGGCTTCAATAATGGTGGGCGGCAACCTGGCGGGCGAGACGCGCGTCCTCACCACCGCCGTCGTCCTCGAGGTCAGCCGCGGTAACTTCGCCCCCGCCATCGCGCTGTCGCTCATCCTGCTCGTCCTCATATTCATCGTGAATTTGGTCTTGACTTCCGTCCAGCAGCAGGAAGGGACTTAATGGCAGGGGAGAAGCTGTCCCTCCGCGATATCATCGTGCGCCGGCGCGACAGAGAAATCCTTCGTCTGGCCGCAATGGACGTGATGGAAGGCGAGGTGTTGGCGGTCATCGGCCCCAACGGCGCCGGCAAGAGCACGCTTCTCCAGGTGCTGGGGCTCCTCCTGCGGCCGGCCCGCGGCGAGGTGCTATTCGAGGGGCAGCCGGTGCGCAGGTGGGAGCTTTCGCTTCGACGTCGCATGGCCGTGATGCTCCAGGAGCCGCTCCTCCTGCGACGCTCCGTGGCCGAGAACGTGGAGATGGGGATGAGCCTGCGGGGCGTTCCGCGCGGCGAGCGGAAGGCGAGGGTCGAGCGATGGCTGCGGCGCTTCGGCGTAGCGCATCTGGCGGAACGTTCCGCCCGCAAGCTCTCCGGCGGCGAAGCGCATCGCGTCAGCCTGGCGCGCGCGTTCGCCCTGGAGCCGGAAGTCCTCCTCCTCGACGAGCCGTTCAGCGCCCTCGACCAGCCGACGCGGGAGGCTCTGCTCGAAGAGCTCGCGGAAGCCCTGCGCGAGACGGGGGTCACGACCGTCTTCGTCACGCACGATCGCAATGAGGCGCTGCGCCTGGGGGCGCGCGTGGCCGTGATCGTCAAGGGCGAGCTCCGTCAAATCGGCCCGACCACGGAGGTCTTCGCCGCCCCCGCTGACGAAGACGTTGCCGCGCTCGTGGGCGCGGAGACGGTCGTCGCGGGACGGCATATGTCAGAGGATGGAGGGCTGAGCCGCGTGCAGGTCGGGCCGCACGTGGTGCAGGGAGTCTCCAACGGGCGGTTGCCTGATGACGTTCTCGTTGTTGTGCGTCCCGAAGACGTCACGCTCTTCCCGGCGGGGGACCTCTCGGTCGCGGGCAGCGCGCGTAACCGCTTTCACGGCAAGATCGTCAGCGTCACGCCGAGCGGCCGGCAGGCGCGGGTGGTCATCGACTGCGGTTTTCCGCTGGTGGCGCTGGTGACGAAGCAGTCAGTCGACGAACTCGACATCCGCAAGGGACGGGAGGTGGTCGCCGCGTTCAAGGCCCATTCCGTCCACTTCATCCCCCGCCGCTGACGCCTCACCACGTAGCAGGTCGGGCTCCGCGACGGCAGGCCCCGATCCGCAACCCCTTGAGCGAGACAGGCCGAGCTCATGGTGTTGGCAGCCGTCTTGCGTTGGCAGAGCAAGGCGCGTTCGATGATGGATAGTACGGCAATTGTGCGCGTAGAGAGCGCGAAAAAGGCGCGGGCCGGGGGAAATGACGGGAGGCCCGGCGCCTTAGCCCGAGGACTCGACGCCGAGGACGCTGACGACAAGGCGTCGCTGGCGTGGGCGGTCGAGCTCGACGAGGAAGATCCGCTGCCACTGTCCCAGCATGAGGCGGCCCTCTACGACGGGCACAGTCTCGCTGCTGCTCAGGAAGAGGTGCTGGCAGTGGGAGTGGCCATTAGCGCACTCCTCCTCGTTCATGTTGACGGTGCGCCGGCGGAAATCGTTGTGGCCGTACTCCCCGTCGCAGGGGGCGAGCCGTTGAAGCATCTGCCTCAAGTCGTCCAGCAGGAGCGGCTCGTTCTCGTTGATCTTGATTGCCGCGGTGGTGTGTGTAGAGTAGACGGTTGCCTGACCGAACGCCACCCCGGACTTCCCGACTATCGCCGATACGGCGGGTGTGATATCGATGAACTGCAACGCCTCTTCGGTGTCGAGCTCTATCGCTTCACAGTAGACACGTGCGGCGGGTGCGCGGGTATCGATCAGGACTGCCGTCTCGTTCGCGACCTCGAGCAAGCTCCCATCCATGTAACTGACGCCCTCCGTGGAAATGCTGAGCAGAACGAGTCATCTCTGTAAGTTTACCACGTTTCACGCTCAGGAAAAGAGGGTGTCCGAACCAGCCCACGAAAATGAAAGAAAGCCTACCCCCGGGATTCAGGGTCGCGCGCTGAGGTGCTAGGATAGGCGCTGACAACGACGCCCGTTTCCGTCCCGCGCGCGCGGTCGGAGGGAGGACTCCGAGTCGTGAGCGAGATCGAACGCATCCGCGCCGCCTACGCCCGGCGCGCCGCCGCCGGCCTCGATGAACGCTACTCGCTGACGGACCCGGCGAACCGCTATCTCTTCCAACGGCGCGAGGAGGCGCTCCTCTCGCTGCTGGGGCGGCAGGGCGTCGCCTCCCTTGCTGGCCTGCGCATCCTCGATATCGGCTGCGGCAGCGGCGAAGTGCTCGACGGGTTCGTCCGTTACGGCGCCGACCCATCGCTGCTTGCGGGCGTCGACCTGCTGGAGGAGCGGATCGAGCGGGCGCGCGGGCGCAATCCAGCGGTCTCGTTCGCCGTGGGCAACGCCGCCGCCCTGCCGTACCGCGACTCCGCGTTCGACGTCGCGCTCCAGTTCACGCTGATGTCGTCGGTGTTCGATGGGGAGACGCGGCGTCGCATCGCCGCCGAGACGCTGCGCGTCCTCCGGCCGGGCGGTCTGCTCATCTGGTACGACTTCATCTGGAACCCGACGAACCGTGACGTGCGAGGGATACGCCTCGGGGAGGTCCGGCGGCTCTATCCGGGCTGCCGCCTCGATGTCCGCAGGGTGACCCTGGCGCCTCCGCTGCTGCGCCCGCTGGTCTGCGTCTCGGCGGCGCTGTGCCGGGCCGTCGAAGCGGCGCCCTTCCTCCGCAGCCACTATCTCATAGGGGTGCGGAAAGAAGCGCCGCCTGCGTCGTGAGGCTGCAGGCGAGGGCGGGCCGGGTACAGACCCCCGGCCCAGTCGGAACGGAAGTCAGGGAGCTTCCCGAGAAGGGTGGGCGCGCCCCGTCTGCCGGAGCGGCGTTTCGCGTGCCGCGTCCTTCAGGGCGCGGTGCGGCCCCTGAGGTGCGCCAAGCCGTCGGCCAGCCGCTTCGGCTCGAAGCCGAACTGCTTGACTACCGCATCGACTTCCGTGGTGTTGTCCTTCGACAGCATATCGAGCTGCTGCGTTGTTACCGGCGGGTTGGAGAGCAGCGCCTGGAAGAGGCCGGCCATCGGGCGCATGGCCCAGAGCGGCACATGGACGCGCAGCCGTCGCTTGCCGAGCGCGTCGCAGATCACCTCCACGATCTCGTCGTAGGTGAGGTGCTCGGGCCCGCCCACCTCGATAACCTGGCGGTCGCACTTCCCCTCGTCCAGGCAGGCGACGACGCACGACACCAAGTCTTCGACCCATATCGGCTGGAACTTCGTCTTGCCATTACCGGCGATGGGCATCACGGGAAAACGCCGCGCCATGTCGGCGAGGCGGTTGAAGAAGTCGTCGTCGGGCCCGAAGACGAGTGATGGCCTGATGATGGTGTATGTCAGGCCGCTGTTCACCACCGCCCGCTCTGCCAGCCACTTCGCGTGCCAGTACGGGTACTCGGGGCCGGCGGCCGCGCCTATCGCACTGACGTAGACGAGCTTCTTGACACCCGCCTTCTTCGCCTCCTCGACCACGTTCACGGTGCCGGAGCGGATGACGGCGTCGAAGCTTTGCTCACCTTTCTCGACGATGACCGCGACCAGGTGGACGACCTTGTCGACGCCGGCCATTGCGTCGGCCAGGCCCTCGCCGGTCATGACGTTCGCGCGCGCTTCCTCGACCGTTTCCGGCAGGACGCCCTTGCGGCTGCCGCGGGCGGCGACGCGCACCTTCTCGCCCGTTTCGACGAGCCGCGCCGCGACCCGTCGCCCGATGAAGCCGGTGCCTCCCAGCAACAGGATCATGCGTCACCTCTCTATCAAGACTCTCCCAGGCCAACGATTGCGCAGCGAGGAAGGAATGTCAAGGAGGGAAAGCTGGCCTGTTAGCGAACAAGAAACGGATAGGGATGGCGGGAGTCGAGTGCAGGGGAGCGTCTTGACCCTCAGATGCGTCAAAGAGCCTGCATTCGGGGCTACGCAGTCCTTACATTGGCGCAGGCCGACCGGTTCCTCTCGACAGACAGAGGCTACTGCGCCGCCTACTTCCCCGAACTCAAATTGGGAAAAGGAACAGGGGGCGCTAGAATTCGGTGGCGCCGGTAAACGCCCACGAGCGGATCTTGAGCGCGGGCACGCGGCTCACCCCCGCTATCGCCTCGTGCAGCCTCGTCTCGCCGCCGATAAGCTCCACCTGGTTCATGGCGTCGAGGTAGCTCTGCGTGAAGCGCAGGTTGCGCACGGGGGCCGTGATCTTCCCCTTCTCGATGAGGAACGTGCCATCGCGGGTCATGCCGGTGACGATGACCCGCAGCGGGTGCACCGGCCGCGTGTACCAGAAGCGGCTTACCCAGATGCCCCGCTCCACAGACGCGAGCATCTCTTCCTTCGAGGCGTTTCCCGCCGCCAGGAACATGTTGCTGGGGACAGGGCCGAAGGTAACGGCGGCCGGCAGGGCGTGGCCCGTCGATGTTTTGCCCTCCTTGCCGGCGTAGTAAGTATCGTAGACGATACCCTTCGCCACGCCTCCCACAATGAAGTCGACCCGCTGTCGGGGCACTCCCTCGAAATCAAACGGGTTGGCGATGGTCTCGGGTGAAAGACCGTCGTCCCAGATCGTGATGTTTTCGCCCATCACCTTCTCGCCCAGGTGGTCGGTCATGAAGCTGCGCTTTTCCTGATAGGCCTGCGCGCCGAACGACAGGTAGGCGAAGAAGTCGAGGATGTCGGTGACGGCGTAGTCTTCGAGGATGACCTCGTATTCCCCCGGGTCGATCGCTATCGGGTCGGTGCTGCGCAGGCACTTGTCTATCGCCTCGGCGGCGAGGGCGGTGCCGTCGATGTCGTCGATATCGATGCTGAGGCGTGAGGCGTAGCCGCTGCTGGTGGCCGACATCATCGTCGTGTTGAGGCTGGCGTGCGTGTCTCGGTTGTAGGCGAACACGCCAAGGGAGTTTGCGACGGCGATCTCGGAGACGCCGGTCTTGAAAGCGCCGGCGGCCGTCACCCCCTCGCGGCGGGCGGCATCGCAGATAGTGGCGACGACGCTCGCCCGCTGCTCCGGCGTGCAATCGGCGGTGCGCTGCGAGTAGGCGTGGGCCTGGGGCAACGGCGCCGGGCCCGGTAGCGACCGGAAGTCCTCATTCTCCTTCTGGTGCCGCGCCAGCGTCACCGCCTTCTCCGCAACCGCTTTCAGCGATTCGTCGGAGAGGATGTTGGTCGCAGCTATGCCTATCTTCTTGCCGATGACGGCCCGCACGCTGACCTCAAAGCCTGTCCGCGCGACGTTCTGGTGGATGTAACTGTTCGCGAAGCGCGTGAGCGCCGAGTGGCTGCCGAAGATGAGCACTTCCGTCTGATCGGCGGCGCTCGCGGCCAGCACACGGTCGGCGATGTTCTTCAGCCCCGGCTCGTCCATTAACATTTCTCTTGCCTCTCTAGGGCGGCCTATCTGACCAGTCCGACCTGGATGTTGCGGAAGCGGGCGGGCGCCGCGCCGTGGCCAGTGTGCGCCACCTGCTCCGGCTGGCCCTTGCCGCAGTTCGGCGTTCCCCAGACCACCCAGTGGTCGCGGTTGCAGACAGCGTCGCAACTACCCCAGAACTGGGGCGTGATGCCGGTGTAGGTCGCGTTCTTCACGAGGTCGCCCAGCTTGCCGTTCTTGATCTCGCGCGCCAGCTCCGTGCCGAACTGGAAGTTGAGCCGCCGGTCGTCGATGCTCCAGCTACGGTTGGTCTCCATGTAGAGGCCATCGTCGGTATCAGCGATCAGGTCTTCCAGGCGCCAGGAGCCGGGCTCGAGGTTGACGTTGGTCATGCGGATGAGCGGGATGTGGTTCCAGTCGGCGGCGCGCATCGTTCCGTTGCTGCGCATTCCAAGCATGGCCGCCGTCTCGCGCGACATAAGGTAGCCGAGGAAGACGCCCTCGCGCACGATGGGCGTCGATTGCGCCGGCACCCCTTCGTCGTCGTAGCCGAAGGTGCCGAGCCCGCCGGGGATCGTTGCGTCGGCCGTAAGGTTCACAACTCCTGAGCCGTACTGCAACACGCCCAGCTTGTCGACGGTGAGGAAGCTGGTGCCGGCGTAGGCGGCCTCCGTCCCCAGCACGCGGTCGAGCTCGATGGCGTGGCCGCAGCTCTCGTGGACCTGGAGCGCGAGCTGGCTGCCATCGAGGATGATGGTGGTGACGCCTGAAGGGCAGGGTTTCGCGGTGAGAAGCGCGGCCGCCTCCTCCGCCACACGCAGCGCGTTGCCCGGCAGGTCGTAGCGCTCCACGAACTCCCAGCCCTCGGTGCCCTGGTGGCGCCCGACGCTGTTCGGGTAGGAGCGCTTCTGCACTTCGCCGTCGCCCACGGCTGTCGCCTCGATGCCGCAGCCCGTCTCGATCAGCTCCTGCTCGATGTAGCTCCCCTCGGTGCTGGCGAAGGTCTTGTTCTCGCGCTGGTAGTACAGGTTCGATTCCGCCATGACGATGCTCTTGACCTTCATCATCTGTTCGTTGACGACGATGAGGAGAGCTATCTTGTCATCGAGCGAAACGGCGAACGGGTCCTTCGCGAAGGCAGTCCGGTAGGCGTCCTGGTGGACTTCGGGTGGGCCGAGATCGGCGCGGGGGCCGCCCGCGCGCGCGGAGGCTTTGGCGATGCGTACCGCCTCCGCCGCCGCCTGGTCGGCCTCTTCCAGCGTCATGCGGTTGCTGCCCGCGAACCCCCAGTAGCCATCGACGAGGACGCGGACGCCGAACCCCATCGTCTCGTCGGCCGTCAGCGCCTCGACGTTCCGGTTGCGGACGGTTATCGATTCACTCTTGCGGCCTACGACCCGGACGTCGGCGTATCCGGCGCCCCGCGCGCGCGCCGTGTCGAGGGCGCGCATAACGAGTTCACGCATCAGAGGTCTCCTCACTAGCCGCGGAAGCGCGGGCTGAACGCCGTATGAAGTCGAGGACGGCCTGATTGGTCTCCTCCTCGCGCTCTATGTTGAAGCCGTGCCGGGCGCCCGGAAACAGGACGAGCTCCGCGCCGGGGATGTGCTCCGCCAGATACTCGCAGGCGGCGCGCGGGATGACGGGGTCGTCGGCGCCGCCGATGACGAGCGTTGGCACGCTTATCTCTTTGAGGCGCTCGCGCGCATCGAACTCCAGGACGGCGGCGAGCTGCTTCTGCCAGAACTCGACCGGCGGCATGAGGGGAAGCTCGATCTGGAACTGGAGCCAGAGATCCTCTTTGTGCTCGGCGACGTAGCGGTCGCTGTAACCTGTCCAGAGCATTACCTCGAAGCCTTCCCGGGGCGGCGCGTCCATGGCCCGCGCCGTCGCGTCCTGCACCGCCTGCTCCGGCGGCCAGGCGGCGAGACAGGGGCTGGTGGCGCCGAGGATGAGTGAGCGCACAGCGCCGGGATAGTCGAGCGCCAATTGCTGGGCGATCATCCCGCCCATGGACACGCCGAAGACGTGCGCGGAGTCGATACCCAGCGTCCGCAGGAGGCCGGCGGCGTCGCGGGCGAACAGCGGCATCGAGTAGTCCTGCGGCCTGTCGCTGCGTCCGCTGCCGCGGTTATCGAAGGCGATGACGCGCAGGTACCGGGAGAGCGTGGGCACCTGGGCGTGCCAGGCAAGGGTGCTGGCGCCGAGGCCCATTATGAGGAGCAGCGGTTCCCCGGAGCCGTAAGCCTCATAGTAAATGCTGTTTCCATTTACGATGGCTTTCGGCACACGACCCCCTGATCATCGCCTCCTGCGAGAGGGAAGGCGGACTTCCGATGAAGATGGCAGGGTTTTTCCGGCCTATCCCGCGGAAGGGGGCAGCACCTTGAGCGGGGCACCCACCGCGGATGAGGCTTCGAGCGCGGGCTCTCTCGCGGGCGCCTCCAGCCCCACGAGCGACCTCAGGATATGGAGATAGTCCCGCAAATTCCTCGTGATAAGGAAGTTCTGCCGGACTCTCTCCTTGCCCGCCCGGCCCATGTCGTCGGCGATCTCCGGATTCTGCAGCAGATAAAGGACGCGCTTGGCGCAATCTTCGGCGGTGCTGACCAGGTAGCCCGTCTTCCCGTCGACGATCTGCAGGGGGATGCCGCCGACGTTGCCCGCGACCACGGGCCGCCCCTTCCACAGCGCTTCAGTGACCGAAAGGCCGAACCCCTCGCGGACTGATTTCTGTATAACGACCTGCGCCGAGCGCTGGAAGGCGTTGACCTCCACGTTGCCCACGCCGTTCAGGTTGGTGCGCACCTTGATGTCCATGTCTTCGCCGGCGCGCCGCACCGTGCGCTCGTACCAGGCCCATCCTTCCGGGTCGTCGTACGCCATCGAAGCGACCATAACGAGTTGCAGGTCGGGCAGCTCCTTCTTGACGGCGCGATAGACGTCGATAACGCCGAGAGGGTCCTTCCACGGGTCGAAGCGCGATATCTGGGCGATGATCGGTTTCGCGGGGTCGATCTCGTGGTGCCGGAGTATGTTCTCGATCGTGTCGTCGGGGATGTCGGCGTTCTTCGCGTTCAGGGGGTCTATCCCCGGAGGGAGGACGAAGAGCGCGGGCCCGACGAGATCGTCTTTCATGTAGTCGCGGAGGGTGAAGATGGCGGCGTCGTAGCGGGAGACATAGGGGCGGAGCATGTCCCAGACCTGCACCTGGGCATCCGTCAGGTCGATGTGACAGCGCCAGATCCACTTCCCGGGCGGCTTGCCGCCGCGCAGTTCTTCGAGGAAGCTGAGGATGGGGGCGGGCTGCGGGTCGTGGATGATGACGAAGTCGTAGTCCTCGTCGAACATCTCGGCGTTGATGCGGTTGTACTGCAGCCACAGCTCCCACATCTGCGGCGTCCAGTCGGCGTACATGCCTTGCAGGCTGTTGTGCATCGCCTTGGTGACGCGGAAGAAGTCGTCGCCGGCGCGGATTACCTGCCATTCGGCGTTGAAGCCGACGTTGATCATGAGGGGGACGAAGGAAGTCAGGATCTCGGCGACGCCGCCGCCGAAGGGCGTCGAGTTGAGATGAAGGACGCGGGCGCCCTTAAAGGGGGCAGCGAGCTCATAGATTTCATCGACGTGATTGTCGCCTATGAGGGGCCGGTAGTTCTCGAGCGCCTTGGGCGTGATGGGGACAGTGCTGAGCATCCGTATTCTTGCGTCTTTATCTAATTAAAATCGTACCGTAAGCGCCGCCTACCGTCTACGGACTGGAGGACACCGTCTGTAAGAGCTGCAGGTAATCACGGAGGTACCGGCATATAAGGAAATTGTCGGCAACATGCTGGCGCCCGGCAGATCCCAGCCTCTGCGCAAGTTCCTCGTCCCGTATGAGGTCGACGATGCGCTCGGCGAATCCCTCATCGCTTTCGGCGAGGAACCCCGTCTTGCCGTCGATGATCTGTTTCGGAATGCCTCCCATCGGTGCGGCGACTACGGGCGTGCGCTTCCACAGCGCGTCTGATATCCAAATGCCGAAGCCGCGTTGCAGCGCCCGCTGCATCACAGTCCGCGCCGCCCTCTGGATGACGTTGACCTCGACGTTGCCCGCGTGGTCCGGATGGGGCAGCACGTGTATGTCCGGGTCTTCCGCCGCGACCTTTAGCACCGACTCGAAGTAGGAGAACGCGACAGGGTCCTGGGGGGAGGCGGTCGCTACCAGAACGAGCTGAAGGCCCGGAATCTCTTCCCTCGCATACCAGTACGCCTGCACCGCGCCGAGGGCGTTGCTTTCTTTGCTGAGGGGCGCGATCTGCGCGACCAGAGGGCGCTCAGGGTCGATCCCCAGCCGGTTGAGCAGGTGATCGACCGCGTGTTCGGATATTTCCATGTTGCGGGTGCCCAGCGGGTCGATGGCGGGAGCGATGAAGCTGACTGCCGATTTCTCCATCCCCCTGCCAAGGAAGGACTCGTCCTCGAACACGAGCGCATCGTATTCCAGGATATGGGGCCGCAGCAGCCTCCAGACCTCTTCATGCGCGGAACCGGCGTCGATGTGGGAGTGAAGCACCCATTGCCCGCGATGGCGGCCCTTATGGGCGTAGGAACGAAGCGCGGCCGGCTGGGGATCGTGTACCACTATGACGTCGAAGTTCCCGCGGAGGAGCTCGGCGTTCATGGCCGTGTACCGTTCCCAGACGCCGGTCATGTCGTCGGTCCACTCGACCTGGCCGCCGGCGAGCGCCCTGTACATTTCCTTGTTTACGTAAGTGAAACCCTCGTCGGCGCGTGTGACTTCCCAGTGGCACTTGAGGCCGAGGTCGCAAAAGAGAGGGACGGAGGAGCGGAGGAGCTCGGCGACGCCGGTGCCGAAGGCGGTAACGCTGATGTTCAGCACCTTGAGGTTCTTGAGGGGCTTGCCGAGCCGTCTCAATTCGTCGACGACGTCGCCGCCGACGATGGGAACATGGTCATCGAGCGTCTTCGACTTGCCGATCAGCGTTCGGTGCATGCTCCTCCGGGACAGGCTACTGCTGAGAGGACGTTCTTCGACAATGTTAGTCCACGGCGGGTAAGGGTGTCAATCTTCGTTCGTATGAAGAGCAAAGAGACGGTCTTCTCCGCCGCCCTCTGCCGGAGCCTGCAGCCGCATGCCGCGCTTCCTGAACTGCCGCACGCTGAACAGCACGTCGTGCGCACAATCCGCTATTCCCGCCTCCGCCGCGATGCGCTCCGCCGTTGCGATCACTTCTTCCCGTGAACGGCCGTGCAGCATGGCGTACAGGTTGTAGGGCCAGTCGGGGGGACGGCGCGGACGCCGGTAGCAGTGCGTGACCGCCGCGAAGGCGGCGAGCTTCCGCCCCGCCTCCGACACGCGGTCGTCGGGGACGTCCCAGACGGCCATCCCGTTGGCGGTGAAGCCGAGCGCCCGGTGATTGAGGACGGCGCCCAGGCGGGTGACTATGCCCCTCTCCATGAGCGAGCGAAGGAGGGCGATAACCTGCTGCTCCGTCTTCCCCAGTCCGTTGGCGACGGCTTCGAACGGGCGGGCGACGATGGGCAGGCCGTCCTGCACGGCGAGGACGACCCTTCGTTCTTCCTCGGTCAGGGCCTTCGATGCGTTACGCGAGCTCAAAACGGACTCCCAGGAAGTATTCCTCCAGCGCCGGCAGCTCCATGACCGGCAGCCTCGTCCGCTTGCGGATGGCGTACAAGGCGGCATCGACCTCTGCCGGGTCGGCGGACGAGATGACGAACCAGAGGTTGTAATGGTGTTCGCGCTCGTAGTTGTGGCTGACGGCCGGAAAGCCGTTAACGTATGACGCGACCTCCTCCAGGCGATCGGGCGGGACGCTCATGGCCGCGAGCATGCGCTTTCCGCCCATCGCCGTCGCGCTGAGGACGGGGCCGATCCGGTTGATAGCGCCCGCTTCGAGCAGCCTGCGCAGGCGCGAGACGACCTCGTTTTCGGGGAGGCCGAGTTTCTTGCCGATCGACAGATAAGGGCGTGATTCCAGAGGAAGGCCCGTCTGCAACTCGTCGAGGAGGGCGGCGTCCGTCGGGTCCAGCTTCAGCGTCATGTGGATTGACCGGAAGGGCTGCTGTTTTGCCATGCGGGCGGGAGGTAGACGCAGTAGGGGTCGGACTCCAGGTAGTCGCCGGTGACGGCGAACGCGCGGGCACGGGAGCCGCCGCACACTTCGCGGAAATCGCAGACGCCGCACTTCCCTTTAAGACGAGCGTAATCTCTCAGCTGGCGGAACAAGGGCGAGCGGCGGTAGATGTCGATGAAGGACTGTTCGCGGAGGTTGCCGCCGGAGAGGGGAAGGAAGCCGCTTGGGCAGACGTCGCCGATGTGGCTAACGAAGGCGAAGCCGTTGCCGTCGTTCACGCCCTTGCCCGACTGCCCGAGGCCGTCGGCGAAGCTGTAGCCTGCGCCGGTGACCAGCGAGGCGTCCGCGCTGGGCGCGTGCGCGGCTTCCCGGCGTCGCCGCTGGATGACGACGCGCCGGTAGTGCTGCGCCGCCGTTGTCCGCACGTCGAACGGGGCGGTCTTCGAGAGGTCGTACATCCAGTTAAAGACGCGCTCATGTTCTTCGGGCGAGATCACGTCTTCGATGCGGCCGCGCCCGGTGGGGACGAGGAAGAACAGGTTCCACATTACGGCGCCGTAGCGGGCCACGACCTCCGCGATGCCTTCGAGGTCGTGGACGTTGTACCGGCTCACCGTCGTGCCGATCTGAAGGGAGATGCCGAGCCGCTGTATCTCCGCCAGTATCTCGACGGTGCGTTGGAAGGAGCCGTTCCGACCCCTGAACGCGTCCTGGATTTCGGGGCGGGAGCCATCGAGGCTCACCTGGAGCCGTGACACGCCTGCCTTTTGCGCCCGCGTTAGCCGCTCTCTTGTGACGAGCGCCGTCGCCGTTGGTGACAGGGCGACCCGCAGGCCGCGCTCTCTCGCCCGGCCCATGAGATCGAAGAGATCGGGCCGCATCAAGGGGTCGCCGCCGGTCAGGATGAGGATGGGGCCGCCCATTGCGACCAGCTCGTCGATGAGGCGGAAGCCCTCTTCAAGCGACAGCTCGCGCGGGTCGCGATGAGGCTGCGCTTCGGCACGGCAATGGACGCAGGCGAGGGCGCAGGCGCGCGTGATCTCCCAGGCGACGGTGAACGGCGTCAGAGAAAAATCGACCTCGGACAGAGGGGGACGCGGCCGCTCGCTGACGTGCATATCAGGCTCGTGTTTCGCTGGCTTCTATTATAGCAGGCGGCCGGTAGGCGGCGGAGCGCACTCTTTCAACCGCGCGTCCGGCCCGAGGGCCACACCCGGCGGAGCGCGTCTTCCAGCGCGGGAACGGTATCGTACCGCGACAGTTCTTCGGGCGCCACCCAGCGGCCCTCAACGTTCTCCCAATCGAGCTCGACGTCTCTCCCGGATGCCATGTCGAAGAGGAACGGGTAGACGAGCCAGCGCAGTCCCGATTGCGCATCGTCGACGGGCAGGGGCTCGCCCGCGGCGACCAGCGTGACATCGTCGTTGCCGAGCCCCGTCTCCTCGCTGATCTCCGTCATCGCCTGATCGAGCGGAGTCTCCGCTTCCAGGTAGCCGCTGATTGCGGACCACCGTCCACGATAGGTGCCGACGCGTCCGCTGCGCCGGACGATGAGGACGCGCGCCTCGCCCCGCGCGTCGGTGCGGCGCAGGAAGCAGGTCACGACTTCTCGGCGCGCAGGTTGATCGTTCATCTCACGTCCGGGGGAAATCTACAACAGAAGAGGCGGGCGCGTAAACGGCTTCCACCGGCGCGACGGTTGATCCATGATAGGGCGCAGGGGGAAGGATGCGAAGGCATGAGGTAGAGGTGCGGGTCGACGCCCCGTTCCGGCGGGAGGTGAGGGAGGAGTGGGTGCGCGGGATCGTCGGGCGCGTCCTCGCCGCCGAGAAGACGCCCCGTGTGTGGGTAAGCGTCCGGATCGCGGGCGATGCGCTCGTCCGCCGGCTCAACCGTGAGTACCGCGGCGAGGACGCGCCCACCGACGTCCTCGCATTCGCCCTCTCAGAGAATCCGCATGACTTCGTCCTCCCGCCCGGCGGCGTCCTGCAACTGGGCGAGGTCGTGGTCTCGCTTCCCACGGCCCGACGCCAGGCGCGCGAGGCGGGCCGCCCCCTGCTGACCGAAGTCGCCCACGTGCTCATTCACGGCGTCCTCCACCTGCTCGGGTACGATCACGAGTCCGAAGAGGACAGAAAGCGGATGCGCGGCCGCGAGGAAGGCCTGCTCTCCGCGTTGGGGAATGATATAATTCAGCGTGAGTAGTCGATGGCTGTCGAAGTCCTCTACCGCAAGTACCGCCCCCAGTCCTTCTCCGAGCTTGCCGGACAGGACCCCATCGCGCGTACGCTGCGCAATGCGGTCGCCGCGGGCAAAGTAGCCCACGCTTACCTGTTCAGCGGCCCGCGCGGCACCGGCAAGACAAGCAGTGGCCGCCTTCTCGCCAAGGCCGTGAACTGCTCCAACCCGCAGGACGGCGAGCCCTGTAACGTCTGCGACTCCTGCCTGAGCTTCCTCGAAGGACGTGCTATCGACCTCATCGAGCTCGACGCCGCCAGCAACCGCGGCGTCGACGACATCCGCAACCTGCGCGATAACGTGGGCTTCGCCCCTGCCGTCGCGCGCTTTAAGGTGTACATCATCGACGAGGCGCACATGCTGACCGAGCAGGCGTTCAACGCTTTGCTCAAGACGCTGGAGGAGCCGCCGCCGCACGTCCTGTTCGTGCTCGCGACGACGGAGCCCCACAAGATACCGGCCACCATCGCCTCGCGCTGCCAGCGCTTCGATTTCCGGCGCATCCCCCTCGAAGCCGCTGTCGCCCGTCTGGAGACCATCTGCGAGCAGGAAGGCATCGCCTGCCCGAAGGAGGCGCTCGAGCTCGTCGCCCGCGCCGCCACCGGCAGCATGCGCGACGCCATCAACCTCCTCGAACAGGCGGTTGACTATCACGGCCGCGACCTGTCGGTCGACGCGGTCCGCAGCGGCCTCGGCCTGAGCGGCGACGCCCGCAGCGCCGAGCTTGCCCGCCTCACGCTCGAAGGCGACCTGCCGGGTGGCCTGATTCTCATATCGTCTGTGCGCGACGACGGTCTCGACCTGCGCCAGTTCCAGCGGCAGGTCGTCTCCTACCTGCGCGAGTTGCTCCTCGTCCACGCGGGGGCGGAGAACACGCTCAGCCTGACAAAGGAGCAGGCGGCGGAGATGAAGAAGCTGGTGAAAGGCGTGTCGCGGGACGAGCTCCTGCGGGCTCTCCAGACCTTCGCTCAGGCCGACCTGCGCGCCGACCCTCTGTCGCCGCTGCCCCTCGAGATCGCCCTCACAGAGTGCGTCCTGACAAAGCAGCGGGTTGCCGCAACCGCGCCCGCATCGCAGCCGGCGCCGGAAGCGGCCCCGGCCGCTCCTCCGGCGGCGGCGCCTTCTCCCGAGCCAAAGCCGCCTGTATCGCGCTCCCGGCCAGCGACGGCGGCGGCGTCTGAGACAAGGGATGCGGCCCCGATTGCGGAGCCGGAGCGCGCTCCCGCATCGGAGGCGACGCCTGTCCAAGTCCCCATCGAGATCACCGCGCCCGCGTCCGAAGAATTGGCGCGGGTCCAGGCCGAGTGGGAGCATATCTACCGGCTTACTCGGCAGAAGAATCAGAAAGCCGGAGCCCTGCTCAACAGCAATTGCGCTATCGTCGGCATGGAAGGCAAGACAATCGTGCTGGCATTCCAGCATCAAATGCTTGCCGAGAAGATGAATAGCGACGACAACGGGGCAAACATTCAGGCCGTTCGCGAGGTGGTACAGGAGGTTCTTGGCAGCGAGTACGACATCCGCTGCGTCCTGGACCCGGACGCGGTTGTGGCGCAACGGGCAGCAAGGCGTGGGAGCGCGGTGAGAGGCGGGCACCTGGTGGAGGCCGCCCGCGAAATGGGCGCGCGCCTCGTCAACGAAGGAGAATGAGGAGGGTTGCCCTTCCTTTAGCCTCGGAATGATGCCGCGTCCGTCAGGGCCTGGTGCAGCAAGACAAGTCTCGTCGAAGGACAACGATCCTCAAAACATGAGGTGTGACAATGAAAATGAACCGCGAGATGATGCGGCAGATCCAGCAGATGCAGTCGCGGCTGGCGAAGGCGCAGCAGGAGCTCCAGAACAAGACCGCCGAAGGGAGCGCCGGCGGCGGCGCTGTCAAGATCGTCCTCTCCGGCGACTTCCGCGTCCTGTCGCTCACCATCGCGCCCGAGGTTATCGACCCCGACGACGTCGAGATGCTGCAGGACCTGGTGACCGCCGCCCTCAACGAGGCGCTCCATAAGGCGCAGGCGTTGCAGTCGGAGCATCTGTCCGGCCTCACCGCCGGGCTGCGTCTGCCGGGAATGCCCTGAACGTGGTGACGAGCCTCGAATGACAAACATCTCTTCGTCCACCGCCATGCCGGTGGGGCGCCTTATCGAGGAGCTGAGCAAGCTGCCCGGTATCGGCCCGAAGAGCGCCCAGCGCCTCACTTACTACCTGCTGCGCGCCCCGCAGGAGTACGCGCAGGCGCTCGCGCAGGCGATCCTGGAAGTGAAGGAGAAGATCGTCCTCTGTTCCGTCTGTCAGAACATCACCGACTCCGACCCCTGCGCCATTTGCCGCGATGAGCAGCGCGAGCAGTCGATCATCTGCGTCGTCGAGGAGCCGCTGGACATCCTGGCCCTGGAGCGGACCGGCAGCTATAAGGGGCTCTACCACGTCCTCCACGGCGCCATCTCCCCCGTCGACGGCATCGGGCCCGATGACCTGAAGGTGCGCGAGCTGCTGGCGCGGCTCAAGGACGGCCGCGTCCGCGAAGTGATAATGGCCACGAACCCCAATCTCCAGGGCGAGGCGACGGCGATGTACCTCAGCCGCCTCATAGCGCCGCTGGGGATCAGGATGACGCGCCTCGCGCGCGGCCTCCCTATGGGCGCCGACCTCGAGTACGCCGACAACATAACCCTCGCGCGCGCCCTCGAAGGCCGCCAGGAGGTCTGACCTCCGCCTCCGCCATGACGACATCCGATGAGCGCCGCCCCCGGCTCTACAAGACGGCCGGCATCGTCCTCCGGCAGCGGCGGCTGGGCGAGGCCGACAAGATAATTACCCTCTTCACCCCCAACCTCGGCAAGCTCGACGCTGTCGCGAAGGGAGTGCGGCGTCCCCGGAGCAAGCTCGGCGGTCATGTCGAGCCGCTCAGCCACACGTCGTTCCTGCTGGCGAAGGGACGCGAGCTCGACATAATCACGCAGGCGCAGGCCGTCGAGCTCTTCGCCCCTGTGCGAGAGGACCTCGACCGCACCGGCCGCGCCCTTTATCTGGTCGAGCTCGTCGACCGCTTCACCCCGGAGCGCCAGGAGGCGTACCCGGTGTTCCGCCTCCTGCTTGAGAGCCTGCGGCGCCTCGCCGCCGAGACGTCTCTCGACGCCGTCCTCCGTTTCTTCGAGATGCGCCTCCTCGACCACCTGGGCTATCGGCCGCAGTTGCAGGAGTGCGTCGTCTGCGGCAAAGCCCTGCGCCCTCAAACGAACAACTGGAGCGTGGAGAGCGGCGGCGTGAGTTGCCCGGAGTGCGCCCGCGACTCGCCGATGCCTCGACCGCTTTCCCTCAACGCGCTGAAGGTGATGCGGCTGCTGCAAACCGGCGACTTCGCGGATGTGGCCCGCCTGCGTCTGACGCCTGCTCTCGCAGTCGAGATCGAAAGGCATCTGCGCGAGTACATCTTCTACCTGCTTGAGCGCGACGTGCGCTCTGCCCGCTTCCTCGACACGCTTCGCCACACGGATCGCGTCGCGGAACGAGAGGTTAGACAGTAAGCGATGCGGGCTGTAATCTGAATTCAAAGCAAGCTGTCGGAGGTTGGTTCGGTGCCCCTGTACGAGTACTACTGCGAAAACTGCAACGGCATCTTCGAGGCCCTTCGCCCCATGCGCGAAGCCTCCGATCCCGTTCCCTGTCCACTTTGCAGCAAGGACGGGCAGCGCATCATGCCCACTTCCTTTGCCGCCTTCACCTTCCGCGACGGCTACCCCCGCCGCATTCCCGATAAGGGCACGTACTGGCACCTGGGCAAAGAGGTGAAGCGGCCGATCACGGGCCCCGTCCGCGTGGGGGAGCACCCGGAGCTGAACAAGCCGCGGCCGCCGGCGCGGAAGAGCAAGGGCGAGCTTGAAATCGAGCGGGAAAAGGCGGAGCTCCAAAAGAAGGAAGAAAAAAAGATGCTGGACTCCGGCGTCCGCCCGATCAGGGGGCCGAAGCCACAAATCCGCTAGCGGCTACGTCCGGCGCTCCAGCACGTAATCGGCTAGCCCCTCGAGAGCGTCGCGCGGTGCCCCCGGAGGCAGCTCTCGCAGCGACAGGCAGGCGCGGTCGCGATAGTCCCTGGCCACCGCGTACGACTCCTCGAGTATCCCCGACTCCTTCACCATCCCGATGGAGCGGGCCAGCAGCTCACTGCCGCCTCTTGCGTCGAACAGAAGCTTGACGGGGTTGTCCTCAGGGTAGCGCTGCACCAGGAGGAGCGAGGGCAGCGTCAGTGTCCCCTGCATGAGGTCGCTTCCCACAGGCTTCCCCATTTCCTCGGCATCGCCGTCGAAGTCGAGGATATCATCCACGATCTGGAACTCCATCCCCAGGTTCTCGCCGTACTTCTGAAGCGATTGCACGACCGCACGCGAGGCGTTTGCCGCGAGCGCACCTCCCTGCGCGGCAACGGCGAAGAGCGAGGCCGTCTTGCCGTTGATCCGGCGAAGATAGTCGTCAAGGCTCTGGTAGTATTGGAAGGCAGACCTGTCCTCGCTCAACTCCGCTTGCGCCATGGCGATCATTGTCTGCGCGAACAGGCTGGTTACTTCGACATTGCCGGTCTGTGCCACCAGCACGGCCGCTACCGCGAATATGTAGTCGCCCAGCACGACCGCGGAGTGATTATCGAACAGGCTGCTGGCCGTCGGCCGGCCGCGTCTCATGCCGGCGCTGTCGATGATGTCGTCGTGCACCAGACTCGCCGTGTGGAGGAGTTCGAGCGCCGCCGCCAGCGGCACGGACGGCGCATCCGCGGAATCGCCGAACTTGCCGGAGAGCAGCGCCACCGCCGGCCGCATCCGTTTGCCGCCCTTGAAGAGAACGGCCGACAGCATCTCGGCCAGCCAGGGGCTGTCGGGCCTGGCCACCCGCTGAAGCGTCTCTTCGACGCCCGCCAGCTCCCGACGGATTGGGGCGTAGAGGCTGGAGATCGCTTTCACGCCGCGCCACCTCGTCGGCCCGACACCGGCTCGCGGGCAGTGATGCGGAACAGAGCGCGCGCGTTGTCGGTCGTCGCCCGTGCGACCTCGCCGAAGGTAACGTCCTGGATAGCCGCAACCGCCTTCGCCGTCTCGACTACGTCCGCGGGTTCGCTACGCCTGCCGCGCCGGCTCTGCGGCGCCAGAAACGGGCAGTCGGTTTCGACGACCAGACGCTCGAGGGGCACCGCCGCGACGACCGATCGAAGGTGGGCCGCGTTGGGGTAGGTGACGTTCCCGGCGACGGAGATGAGGAAGCCCATCTCGAAGTAGGCCCTCGCCGACTCCGCGCTGCCTGCGAAGCAGTGGAGCACGCCGAGCGGCCGCGAGAGCGCCGGATTGCTATTCGTCCAGCTTCTGAGCGCGGCGAGCGTCTCCTTCTCCGCTTGCCGCGCGTGGATAATCACCGGCAGACCCAGTTCCGCCGCCAGTTCCAGATGGGCGCGGAACGCCCGCTCCTGGTCGGCGCGAGGGGAAAGATTGCGGTAGAAATCGAAGCCGGTCTCCCCGATGGCGACGACGCCCGGCGCCTGAGCTAGCTCCCTTAGCAGGTGGAGCGCTTCGCCGTCAAACGACTTCGCCTCGTGGGGGTGGAAGCCGACCGCCGCGAAGACGTCCGGGTGGCGCTTGGTGAGGGCGACGGCGCGCCGATTGCTCTCGCCGTCGATGCCGACGACTACGCTTCCCGACACACCCGCATCCCGCGCTCGTTCGAGCACGGCGTCGCGGTCCCTGTCGAAAGCGGCGAGCTGAAGGTGGCCGTGGGAATCGAAGACGACGTCCATGTCAGGCAGGCGGCGCCTCCTCTTCTTCGGTGACAAGCGGCTCCAGCTTCTTGAACAGGGGCTCCGGCTCGCGGAGGGGCGTCCCCGGCTCGACGGCGCGGACCTGCCAGCCGGCCGCGGTCACGTCCCCTTCCTGCCCCAAATAGCCGTGCAACCGCTCCGAGGTGAAGGGCAGGTAGGGGTAGAAAGCGGTCTTCAGGGTATTGATCACACTTATGGCCGTGTGAAGGGCGGTTGCCGCCTCTAGCGGGTCTTCCTTGATCCGCCGCCAGGGCGATTTCTCTTCCAGGTAGCGGTTCGCGTCCTGGGCCAGCGACATCGCGCTCGCCAGTCCGGCGCGAAAGCGGCAGGCGGCCAGATGATCGCCCTCCTCTTGCAGGGCCGTCTCTGCGCGGGAAAGCAGCGCGCGGCTCTCAGCGTCCAGATAGCCCGGCTCCGGCACCTTGCCGTCAAAGCGGCGGTAGGTGAACGTGACCACGCGGTGCACCAGGTTGCCCCAGGTAGCCAGCAGCTCGTCGTTGTTGCGGCGCACCAGCGCGACCTCGCTGAAGTCGCTGTCGGCTGTCTCCGGCATGATGGCGGTGAGATAGTAGCGGAGCGGGTCGGGGTCGTATTTCGCCAGGTAATCGGGGAGGAACGGCGCCGTGCCGCGGCTCGTCGATGCCTTGCCGCCGCCGAAATTCAAGTACTGGTTCGCGGGGACGTCGTAGGGGAGGTTGAGGCCGCCGTACATCATGAGCATCGCCGGCCAGCTAAGGGTGTGGAACCAGATATTGTCCTTGCCGATGAAGTAGTAGCTCTTGCACTCCGGGTCCTGCCAGAACTCGCGCCAGGCCTCGGGCTCGCCGCGGCGCTGCGCCCATTCCTTCGCCGCCGACAGGTAGCCGATGACGTTCTCGAACCAGACGTAGATGCGCTTGTCCTCGAACCCCTCGACAGGTATCTTGATCCCCCATTCGAGGTCGCGCGTTATCGCCCTGTCGCGGAGCCCCTGCTGGAGCACCCCCAGCGAGAAGTTAAGGACGTTCTTGCGCCAGTGCGCCTTGTCCTCTGATAGCCAGGCCTTGAGGCGCTCGTTGTAGGCGCTGAGACGCAGGAAGAAGTGCTCCGACTCGCGCGTCTCCGGCACGGAGCCGTCGAAGCGGCAGTGCGCGTCCAGCAGATCGTTGGGATCAAGCACGTTGCCGCAGTTGTCGCACTGGTCGCCGCGGGCGTCGGGGTAGCCGCAGATGGGGCACACGCCGATGACGTAGCGGTCGAGGAGGAAGCGCTGCTCGACGGTGCAGTAGGGGAGGCGCATCTTCTCCCGGTAGATGTCGCCGTTTTGGAGCAGCCGGCTGAACATATCCTGGACGACGGCGGCGTGGTTAGCCGTGCCTGTCGTGGTATACAGATCGAAGGCGATGCCGAGGCGCCGCCACGAGTCGACGAACTCCTCGTGGAAGCGGGACGCGATCTCCGTCGGGCTGACGCCTTCCTCGGCGGCGCGGACGGTGATAGGGGTGCCGTGCTGGTCGCTGCCCGACACCATTAGCACGCGGTTGCCTTTCACGCGGTGATAGCGCGCGAAGATGTCGGGCGGCAGGTAGGCGCCGGCTATCTGGCCCAGGTGCAGCGAGCCGTTGGCGTAGGGCCAGGCCACTCCGATGAATATCTTCTCAGGCATTGGCGTCCTTCCCGCATCGCTACCATGTACTAATATACCAGCCGCACCGTTCTGAGAAACCTACTGTAGCCCCAGCCAGAGGCGGTAGAGCCGCCGTCGCGATACGCTGTGTCGCTCCGAGAGCAGCCGCATCGTTTCCTGTGCGCTCCTGCCCTCGTCGCGCAACCGGCGCATTTCTTCGATGATCGCCGCTTCGTCCTGCCGATCGCCCTGCTCCGGCACCTGCCCTTCCTCAGGCGGGGCGACGACGAGCGTGAACTCGCCCCGCGGCTCGCGAAAGCGCTCCTGCGCCTCCGAGACGCGGCCGCGAAAGACTTCTTCGTGGAGCTTCGTCAGCTCGCGGCAGACGACTACCCGGCGGTCGCCCAGCTCCGAGCGCAGGTCGGCGAGCGTCCCGATCAGGCGGTGCGGCGCCTCGAAGAGGACGAGCGTCTCGTCCCTGTCTCGAAGCGAGTGGAACAGGCGCCGGCGCTGGGAGGCCTGCCGCGGCGGAAAGCCGACGAACGTGAACCCGCGCGGGCCGACGCCGGAGGCCGCGATCGCCGCCGTCACCGCCGACGGCCCGGGCACGGGCACGACCTGCACGCCCGCTGCGTTCGCGGCCGCCACCAGCTCCCGGCCGGGATCGCTTATTCCGGGCGTCCCTGCCTCCGATACGAGAGCGACGTCGCCTTCGCTCAGGCGCTGGAGGACGAAGGGCGTCTTCTTCGCCTTGTTGTCGTCGTTGTAGCTGGTTACCGGTGTGTGGATATCGTAGTGTGAGAGGAGCTTGCGGGTGGTGCGGGTATCCTCGGCGGCGATCAGACTGACCTCGCGGAGGGTGCGCAGGGCGCGGAGGGTGATGTCCTCCAGGTTGCCGATTGGCGTCGCGACCAGGAAAAGTTTCCCCATCGTTTTACATAAATTGATTATTCGTCTAATCGTTGCAATATTATAAACGATCAGGGGTTGTTTACCATTGACCTCTCCCCCGCTCTTTGATAAAGTCTTTGAAAAGCACCTCTGAGGGAGGGGGGAGCAAATGAGGGACATCGGCTGGCAAGATGTCCCGGCGCGGGTACCGGCATCGCTGGTTCCGACTGTCGAGCCCCGGGAAGAGGCCATGGCGCCCCCCGGGGCTAAACAAATGCGCCGGGCGTACGGCTTCGACGAGGTCGCCATAGTTCCCGGCGACGTAACCCTTAATCCTGAGCTTACCGATATCTCCTTCAGTCTCGGAGACATCAAGCTGCCCCTGCCGTTCATCGCCGCCGCGATGGACGCCATCGTCGATCCACGCTCTGCCGTTGTCTTCAATCAGCTTGGCGGGCTGGCCGTGCTCAACCTGGAGGGCGTACAGACGCGCTACGAAGACCCTGAAGGCGTCCTGGCCGAGATCGCGTCGGCGCGGATCGACGAAGTGGGTGCGTTGCTGCAGCGCATATACTCGCAGCCCGTGAAACCCGCGCTCATCGGCGAGCGGATCAGGCAGGTGAAGAGTGCGGGCGCCCTCAGCGCCGTCTCCTGCACGCCGGCGAACGCCAAGAAGTTCGCGCCGTTGGCCGTCGAAGCGGGCGTCGATGTCTTCTTCGTGCAGTCGACGGTGACGACGGCGCGCCACATTTCCCGCAGCCTCGAGGGCCTGCGTTTCGAGAAGCTCTGCCAGCAGCTACCGGTGCCCGTCGTCGTCGGTAACACGGTGAGCTTCGGGCCCTGCAAGGAATTGATGGAGACGGGAGTGGCGGGCGTGCTCGTCGGCGTGGGGCCGAGCTGCATCTGCACCACGCGCGAGGTGCTGGGGATCGGCGTGCCGCAGGTCACGGCGACCATCGACTGCGCGGCCGCCCGCAACGCCTACTTCCGCGAGAGCGGACGCTACGTGCCCATCATCACCGACGGCGGCATCCACAGCGGCGGCGACCTGTGCAAGGCGTTTGCCGCCGGCGCCGACGCGGTCATGCTCGGCACCCTGCTGAGCAGCGCCGAGGAAGCGCCCGGGCGCGGCCATCACTGGGGGATGTCGGCGCCGCACCCCGAGCTGCCGCGCGGCACGAGGGTGACGGTGGGCGTGCGCAACAATTTGAAGAAGATACTCCACGGCCCCACTTCGCGCAGCGACGGCACGGAGAACCTGGCGGGCATCCTGCGCACTGCGCTGGGCGTATGCGGCGCGGGGAACGTGCGCGAGTTCCAGCAGGTAGAGCTGATGATCGCGCCCGCGATTAAGACGGAAGGCCGCACCTTCGCCTCGTCGTAGCGGCCGGGGAACTCTGTTCCGGAATGTAGCGGAAGGCTTCAGCCTTCCACGCCGCTACACAGCGAATGGCCCATCGCTGCCGAGAGCCCGTAGCCCCTCTTGCGGCGACATGCGTGTGACCCGTACGCGACGATGTTGAGGGCTAAAGCCCTCCTCTACATCACCCTGCCAGCTCGATTACCAGCACGCGGTCGAGCCCGGCGAGGTCTTTCTTCACTTCGATGTGCGCGTCCGGGAAGCGCTCGCGGGCCACTGCCCGCAACCGCTCCCCCTGGTCCCAGCCGATCTCCGCCAGCAGCAGCCCCGGCCGCTTCGGATACGGCGGCGCCTGCCGCAGGAAGCGCTCCAGCACCTCCGTCCCCTCCGGCCCGCCGTCGAGCGCCGGGCGCGGCTCGTGGTCGCGGATCTCCGGCTGTAGCGCGTCCCACACGCTGGTCTTTACATAAGGCAGATTGGCTACGATGAGGTCGGCGGGCTCGGGCAGCGGCTCCAGCAGGTCGCCCTGGAGGAAGCGCATCCGCCGCTTCACCCCCAGCAGCCCGGCGTTGCGACCCGCAAGCGCCAGCGCTCCCGCCGAGAGGTCGGTGCAGTAGACGAGGGCGTCCGGCAGGTGATAGGCAATGGCGACGGCGAGCGCGCCGCAGCCCGTGCCCACGTCGACAACGATCAGCGGTTGCGCTCTTTCGCCCGCCCACCGGAGCGCCTCCTCCACCAGCAGCTCTGTCTCCGGGCGCGGGATAGGCGCGACGGGAGTGGTCTCCAGGTCAAGGTCGAAGAACTCCTTGTGGCCGGTGATGTAGGGCGTGGGCTCGCGGGCCAGCCGCCGTTCGATGAGCTTGCGGAAGCGCTCGTCCCGCTCGGGCGATATCTCCTGCTGGAGACGGGCATAGAGGTGCGGGCGGTCCCACTGCAAGACATGGCGCAGTAGCACCTCGGCTTCGATGGCCGCGTCCTCGATGCCGGCGGCCGCCAGCCTGTTCTCGGCGGCGTGAAGCGCTTCCGCCAGCGTCACACGAGCTGTTCCTCCAGCAGCCGCGCCTGCTCTTCGGTGGCGACGGCGTCGATTATGGGGTCGATGTCGCCGTCGAGGATGCCCTGCAGGTTGTGCAGCGTCAACCCCACGCGATGGTCGGTCACGCGGTCCTGGGGGAAGTTATAGGTGCGTATCTTTTCGGCGCGCTCGCCCGTGCCGACCTGCGAGCGCCGCGTGGCGCCGATCTCCTCTGCCTGGCGTCGCTGCTCCGCGTCGAGCAGGCGCGCGCGCAGAACGGCCATGGCGCGCACACGGTTCTTCCACTGCGAGCGCTCGTCCTGGCAGACGACGACGATCCCCGTTGGGATGTGGGTGAGGCGAACGGCGGTGGCCACCTTTTGGACGTTTTGGCCGCCAGGCCCGCCGCTATGGAAGATGTCGACGCGAAGCTCGTCCTCGTTTATTTTCACGTCGACCTCTTCGGCTTCCGGCAGAACGGCAACGGTGGCTGTCGAGGTGTGGATGCGCCCCTGCGCCTCCGTCAGCGGCACGCGCTGCACGCGATGGACGCCGCTCTCATACTTGAGGCGCGAGAAGGCGCCGCGGCCTTTCACCTCGAAAATGATCTCCTTGAAGCCGCCGACGCCGCTTTCGCTGCGAGACATGACCTCGACGCCCCAGTTGTGGCGGTCGGCGTAGCGCGTGTACATGCGGAAGAGGTCGGCAGCGAACAGGGCGGCCTCCTCTCCGCCGGTACCGGCGCGTATCTCCATGATGACGCTCTTCTCGTCGCGGGGGTCAGGCGGCACCAGCGCCTTCCTGATGCGCTCCGTGAGCGCCTCCTTCCGCTCGTTCAGCCGCTCCAGCTCCTCGCGCGCGAGGTCCCTCAATTCCTGCTCCTGGCTCTCTTCCAGCAGGTCGCGCGCCTGCTGGATGCCCGCCTCGGCCTGCTCATAGTCCTGGTAGAGCGCCACGATTTCTTCCAGCGAGGCGCGCTCGCGGGCGAGCGTCTGCAGCCGTTCGTAGTCGGACGCGACCTCCGGACGGCCCATTTCCGCCGTTATCTCTTCGTAGCGGTTGACGAGTCCGCGTAATCTATCGAGCATTCTTCTGTCCATACGTGAGCGAACCCCGACGCATCGGGGCCCGATTCACTCGAATTATAGCACAGCGAGAGGCGGCGCGGCCGTCGACGGCTATGCCGGCGACTGCGGGTCCGCGGCAGCGCGGCCCAGAAAAGCGACCGCCTCTTCGCGTGTCAGCTCGCGCTGAGAGGCGTCGGTCATGTTCCGTAGCTGGACGGTGCCGGCGGCAAGCTCGCGCTGACCGAGGATTACGGCCCACCTCGCTTTCAGCGCGTCGGCGTGGCGCATCTGCGCGCGGAGGCTGCGGCCGCCCGTGGCCACGACCGCCGACACCCCTTCGCGGCGCAGACGGGCGGCGAGAGCAAGCGCCTCCGTTTTCGCTTCTTTGACCTGGTAGGCGACGTAGACATCGGGCGTCGGCTGCGGCGGCACGGGCGCCTTTTGTCGCTTCATATTCAGCACTATGCGCTCGATGCCGGCCGCGAAGCCGATGCCGGGGGTGCGCCTGCCGCCCAGTTCTTCGATGAGGCGGTCGTAGCGTCCGCCGGCGCCGACGGTGCTCTGCGCGCCGCCGCCCCGGGGCTGTATCTCGAACACGGTGCGGGTGTAGTAGTCGAGGCCGCGCACGAGGCGGGGCTCGATCTCGTAAGGCACGCCCAGCGCATCGAGGTAGCGGCGCAGACTGTCGAAGTGCTCGCGGCAGGCGGGGCAAAGGTAATCGAGGATGGAGGGCGCGGAGGCGATGACCGGCTGACAGCTTTCCTGCTTGCAGTCGAGGAGGCGCAAGGGGTTGCGCTCGACGCGCTCGCGGCAATCGCGGCAAACAGTATCGATCAGGCCGCGATAGTGGTCTTGCAGGGCATTCAGGTAGCCGGCGCGGCACTCGGGGTCGCCGATGCTGTTGAGCAGCAGGACGAGATCGCGCAGCTCCAGGTTCTCGTACAGTTGCCAGAGCAGCTCGATTAGCTCGGCGTCGATTGCCGGGTCGTCCTCGCCGATCGCCTCGCAGCCGAACTGGGTGTGCTGGCGTTGTCGGCCCGCCTGCGGCCGCTCGTAGCGGAAGGTGGGCGCGATGTAGTAGAGACGGACGGGCTGGGTGCGGTTGTACATGCCGTGTTGCAGGTAGGCGCGGCAGACGTTGGCCGTCCCCTCGGGGCGAAGGGCCATGCGTTGGCCGCTGCGGTCCTCGAACACGTACATCTCCTTCTGGACGATGTCTGTCGCGTCACCGACACCGCGCTCGAAGAGGGCCGCCTCTTCGAAGATGGGCGTGTCGATGCGCTGATAGCCATAGAGGCGGCTCAGTCTTTCGGCCTCGCCTATCGCCCGTTGCCAGTAGGGCTGGTCCTTCGGCAGGACATCCGCTGTGCCGCGCGGCACGGAGAAGTGGGGCAAACGTGGCTCCTCGCTTAGGTGTTCGAGCGGATTCAGCATATCGGAGCGGGGGCGCACTGTAAAGCGCCACGCTCAGGGTCAGCGTGCGATGCGTGGACGATGGGATGGCCCAACCAGCCGGCGTCCCCGGGGTTGGCCGGGGCGCAAGCAGGGAGAGTGCAGAGGGGAGTCCCCTTTGCCGGGGTCCGGGGGGTCCGCCGAGACGTTTGGGGGCGGGCGGGTGGGAAGGTAGGCGCTCGTGTTGCGGCGACCACGTCGGACGCTTCCCCTATGCCGGGCGCGGCGAAAGCACGGGAACGGCAGGATGCCCGCCGTCTGCCTCGGATATGGTACATTAGTACTTGGAACGCTAGACTCCGGATAGTCGCATGGTTGCCTCAATAGACGAGCTGCTCGACAAGGCGCGGGAATACATCCCCGACGGCAATATCGCCCTCATCGAAAGCGCTTACCGGTTCGCGGAAGAGTGCCACCGCGACCAGGTGCGCAAGACCGGCGATCCTTACATCACCCATCCTCTCGATACGGCGAACACGGTCGTCGACCTCCAGCTCGACGCGACTGCCGTCGCCGCCGCCCTCGTCCACGATGTCACGGAGGACTGCGGCGTCCCCAACGCCGAGCTGGTTAAGCGGTTCGGCAGGGACGTCGCGCGGCTCGTCGACGGCGGCAGCAAGCTGGAGAAGATCGCCTGGAAGGCCCCCGACGAGCGCGTGGGCGACAAAGCGGCGCAGGCGGAGAACCTGCGCAAGATGTTCCTCGCCATGGCCAAGGACATCCGCGTGGTGATCATCAAGCTCGCCGATCGGTTGCACAACATGCGCACGCTGTACGCGCTGCCGCCTGAGAAGCAGCTTCGGGTGGCGCAGGAGACGATGGAGATATATGCCCCGCTGGCGAGCCGGCTCGGCATCTGGCAAATAAGCCGCGAGCTGGAAGACCTTTCCTTCCGCTACCTCAACCCTGAACGTTACCGCGCCATCGCGAACCTCCTCGCGTCCAGCCGCAGCGCGCGCGAGAAGTATGTGGCGCAGGTCGAGGGCATCCTCAAGGCGGAGCTGGAAAAGCACGGCGTCGAGGCGGACGTGCAGGGCCGCGCGAAGCACATCTACAGCATCTATCAGAAGATGGAAAAGTACGCCGCCCAGGGCAAGACCTTCAACGAGATCTACGACCTGCTGGCCCTACGGGTGCTCGTGGAGACGGAGGCCGATTGCTACCGCGCCCTCGGTGTCGTCCACAACCTGTGGCATCCTATCCCGGGCCAGTTCGACGACTATATCGCCAATCCTAAGGAGGGCGTCTACCGCTCGCTCCACACGACCGTCCTGTGCATGGGGGCGCGCGCTCTCGAGGTGCAGATACGCACCCACGAGATGCACCGCCTGGCCGAGTACGGCGTGGCCGCTCACTGGCGCTACAAGGCGGGCGGCAAGGGCGACCTCCACTTCGAGGAGCAGGTGTCGTGGATACGGCAGCTCCTGGAGTGGCAGCGCGAAATGGCCGCCGCCGACGACTTCGTCGAGCTGGTGAAGACCGATATCTTCCAGGACCAGGTGTTCGTCTACACGCCGAAGGGCGAGGTGAAGGACCTGCCTGTCCGCTCCACGCCCATCGACTTCGCGTACCGCATCCACACCGACGTCGGGCACCGCTGCATCGGGGCGCGCGTCAACGGACGCCTCGTTCCGCTGAACTACCAGCTCCAGAACGGCGACGTGGTCGAGATCATGACCAGCAAGACGCCGCGCGGGCCCTCGCGCGACTGGCTGAACCCGAACCTCGGCTACATCATGACCAGCCACGCGCGCGAGAAGGTGCGCGCCTGGTTCAAGCGCCAGGAGCGGGCGATAAACGTCGAGCGCGGCCGCGACATGCTGGTCAGGGAACTGCGACGCCTCGGCCTGACGCTGGCGGAAGCGCAGCCCCACCTCATCGACGGCTTCAAGTACGACGATATGGACGAACTGCTGGCGGCCATCGGCTACGGCGGGGTCAGCCTGCACCAGGTCGCGGTGCGGCTGGCGCCGCTCATCCAGGAGGAGGCGCCGGCAGAACCATCGGTGGAGGCGCCGCCGGGCCCCGTCTACACGTCGAGCATCGAAGTGCTGGGCACGGGCGACCTCCTCACCCAGCTTGCCCGCTGCTGCAACCCCGTCCCCGGCGACCCGGTCATCGGCTACGTCACGCGCAGCCGCGGCGTGACCGTGCACCGGCAGGACTGCCACAACGTGCGTTACGAAACGGAGGTCGAGCGGTTGGTCGACGTGCAGTGGGGGCGCACGAGCCGCCTGTACCCCGTCGCGGTGCGCATCGAGGCGTGGGACCGCGTGGGGCTGCTGCGCGACATCGGCACGATCGTGGCCGAAGAGAAGGTAAACATGGTGGCTGTGCGGACGCAGGAGCACGACGACCGGACGACAAGTGTTTACATAACGCTCCAGACCACAGGCGTCGACCAGCTGACTCGCCTCTTGGGGAAACTGGAGCGGGTGCGCGGCGTCTTCTCCGTCGACCGGCACGTCGAGGGGTCGCCGCGTCAAAGCGCCTCAAAGTAGCGGGCAACCGGCTTCCTATCAACGGATAGGAAACGGATAAACGCGTGGCTTCAGGGCCGTCCAGCGTCGGTGAGGCGGGCAAGATGCCTGCCCTTTCATTTTCGCTAGAACTCCCGGCTACTTGCCTGAGCGCCTTGCCCTATGCGATAAATAGGGCCGATGCTCGCCAAAGTCCTCTCCTGCGCCGTCGTCGGACTCGATGGGGCAATCGTCGAGGTCGAGGTCGACATAGCGTCCGGCCTCCCCGCCTTCTACATCGTCGGCCTTCCTGACGCCGCCGTCCAGGAGGCGAAGGAGCGCGTCCGCTCCGCCGTCCGCAACTCCGGACTCCAGTTCCCGCAGAAGCGCATCACCGTTAACCTCGCCCCCGCCGATCTGCGAAAAGAAGGCCCCGCCTATGACCTGCCTATCGCCGTCGGGATACTCGTTGCCTCGGGGCAGGTGGCCGCCGATCTCTCCGATTGCCTCCTCCTCGGCGAGCTCTCGCTCGACGGCCAGGTGCGTCACGCCCACGGCATCCTGTCGATGGTCGCGCTGGCGAAAGAGCAGGGCATCGGCACCGTCTACGTTCCCGCCGCCGACGCGCGCGAGGCCGCCCTCATCGAGGGGGTGCGCGTGATCCCCGTGGCCGGCCTGGCGCAGCTTGCGGCGCACCTGGCGGCGTACGAGCCGATAGCGCCGTTCGTCTGCGACGCGACGGACGCGCAGGCGATGCCGCCGCTGTGGGAGGGCGTCGACTTCGCCGACATCAAGGGACAGGAGCACGTGAAGCGCGCGCTCGAGGTCGCGGCGTCCGGTGGCCATAACGTCCTTATGACGGGGCCGCCCGGCGCCGGCAAGACACTGCTCGCGCGTTCGATGCCGTCGATCCTGCCCTCGATGAACACCGACGAGGCGCTGGAGGTGACGCGCATATACAGCGTGAGCGGGCTGCTGCCGCCGGAGACGCCGCTCATCAGGCAGCGGCCGTTCCGTGCGCCCCACCACACGATATCGCACGCTGGGCTCGTCGGCGGCGGACGCCAGCCCCGCGCGGGCGAGATCACCCTCAGCCACCGCGGCGTCCTCTTCCTCGACGAGCTGCCGGAGTTCGGGCAGGCCGGTCTCGAGGTGCTGCGCCAGCCGCTGGAGGACCGCGTCGTCACCATCAGCCGCGCTCAGGGGACGGTGACGTTTCCCGCCAACTTCATGCTTATCGCCGCCATGAACCCCTGTCCCTGCGGCTTCTACGGCGACCCGACGAAGGAGTGCACCTGCGCAAATTCGACCGTCAGCCGTTATCAAAAGCGAATTTCAGGGCCGTTGCTCGACCGCATCGACATCTTCGTCGAGGTGCCGCGCGTGGACTACGAAAAGCTGGCGGGCGACAGCGCGGGCGAGCCCTCGGAGAGCGTGCGGCAACGGGTGGAGGCGGCGCGGCAGAGACAGGCGGCCCGGTTCGAGGGTACGCGCATCAGGTGCAACGCCGAGATGACCCCCGTCGAGGTGCGCGAGTACTGCCAGAGGCAACTGGCGGAGCCGGCGCAGGCGCTGCTGCGGCTGGCGATGACGCAGCTAAATCTGTCGGCGCGGGCGTTCCACCGCGTCTTGAAACTGGCGCGCACGATAGCCGATCTTGCCGGCTCGGAGGTGATCGCCTCCCAACACCTGGCGGAGGCGGTGCAGTACCGCCAACGCGGCGCCTAGCGACGGGCGGCGGCAGGACGTTGAGATGAGTCCGAAAAGAGCGTGTCCGGCGGCCTTCGTTCTCCTCCTGCTCATCGCCCTCCTTTCGCTGTCGGGTTGCCGGTCCGAAGATGGGCGCATCGCCGAGTTCAACGGAGGCCACGCCAGCATCGTCTTCCTCGGCGATAGCATCACCATCGGCTATCTCGCCTCCCGTCCTTCGAACACTTTTCACGCTATCGTCGAAGCGGGCCTCAACGATGAAGGGCTGCGGACGCAAAGCCAGCTCTTCATCTCCGTCGATCCGAACACCAACCTGCCGGTCACCGTTAACGCGATGGCGACGGACCCGGATGTCGTCATCGTCGAGTTCGGCGTGCACAGCGTGGCGGCGGGGGACATCACGGAAGGCGTCTTCAGGAGACTGTACGGCCAGATTCTCGATTGCGTCGCCGGTGACGGCACCGTGGTCGTGGCCGGCACCGTGCCGTGGTTGGGGTGGGAGCGCGACAGCCCTGCGTACGAGAAGGCGGCCCTGCTATCGGAGGTGATCAAGCAGGAGGCTGCGAAGAAGGACGTGGGGGTAGCCGATCTGTGGTCGGCCACAAAGCTAAGAGAGGGCTTCGTCTCCAGTGCCGAAGACCCCTCGTTCCTGCCTCCCTATCGCGGCGACTCGTTTCATCCGGCGGACGCGGGGCACGCCCTGATCGCGCGGGTCTACCTCGAGGAGCTTCGCGATGAGCTGAAGCGACCGCCGGAACGGCCCTACGAAAGAGAATGCCCGCGAACCGGCGGCCAGTGAGCAGATCGGAAAGACTGCGGGGTAGAGAAGTCAGCGGCAGGGTCTACTGCAGCTCGCTGAAGGCGCCGCAGACCGGGCACTTCAGCGCGATTTCGCCGAAATCGACTCCTTCAGCGATGGCCTCGAGGAGGGTAGCACCGCAGCCTCCGCACAGGTACTTGTCGCTGCCGTTATGCCCTCGTAAGGCTGGCGCCTTGTGCAAGACCAGAATCGGGCGGGTACCCGCCTTCGGCCTGCGGATCACCCTCGTCTTAAACGCCGGCATCATGTTCCCTCGACTTGTCGCTACCGCTAGCGCTCTCTAGCATTCCCCGGATCGCAGTATAACACAAGTGCCTGTGCTCGTTCAGAAACATTGGTGACACCTAGAATGGTGTCACTATGCGATTCA